>NZ_JBFTZW010000030.1:0-34757 GCF_056406555.1 Arthrobacter sp. P1_B4 | reverse complement strand
GCTGTGTGGTGGCACGAACCGACCGGGYCGCCTCAACGCTGCAACGAGTCCGCAGGCAATCAGCTCGAAGTAGGAGCATGCGGGTTACGAAATATGCGATGGGGTATTGGCCACTCATAATGCTTGATTTCGTTCCCAGAGGCGCGCTCGGGAAAGCTGAAGTCAGGACGTCGTGTATCCACTCGCTCGTCCACTTCTAACTGTTCGCCCCACTCGTCGGGCACGTCCCCGGGGTCAACTGCCGGGCTCTGCTCCCCGAAAGCGGCACCCCATCCCTCACGACTAACCCACTCATCCATACCTCCATCATCAACCTCGTTGATTACTGGCTCGTGAAGGTTGATTCCACGCAACGGATCATCGGCAGGATGATGGAAGACAGCACGACGGGCATTATTCGCAGTGACGGTATTGATCGAGCGAGCAATAACAGTCGTCCCCTCCAAGTGCATGTCTGGCGTGCCGGGTTGACCGATGAAGAGACCTACATGGCGAGACAATGGAACCAGAAAGGCACCAGCAGTGCCCAGTCCCACGCCCATCATGGGATCTTCGTCAGGGTGGGGCAAAAGGGCGACCGGGGTATCCGACGTCAGTAGCGCACGACGGCGGAAGCGATACAACGTCCACCCAGAGCCAGCGAACATCGCAGCGGTGGGGGTGATGAGCGTTCTGAGAAGTCGAATATGCCGCTCCGCCCCTAGGTCTATTTTGGGACCTCCCGGCTTGGTCAGGTCCCCCCACTCTGCTTCCAACTCTGCCTCGCCCACTTCACGGCCAAGACCTTTGGCCATGACCCGACGAAGATACTCAATGCCGTTGACTGCTGTTTGCATCCGAATTATGGAAGCGACGTGGTCCTGCTGTTGATTTCTCACCGCGGGGCTTCGCAGTTGCTGGAGAGCGGCCCACAACGCGATCGCAGAGCGATGCTCTGGTGACGGCGGCCAAACCAAATCATCCACAACAGCTTCAAACGCCTCGGCCGCTGTTGTCTCGACTTCAGCGAATTGCTTCTCCCAAAAGTCGCTTAGGTCAGGCTCCTGCTGCGTCCCGATATTGATGTTGTAAAAGTCCTTGATGACTGAGGCACTGCTTATGGACACCGGGTGCTGACGGTCACCAGGAAGCCACACCTGCTGCACCCGTCCCCCAGCGTCAGCAAAGCGATCCAAATAAAAGCGCGGCACTGTGTGGTGCCGCCTGGACAACTGGCCCATGTCTTCCCCCAACTCAAATGACACTCATTGTGACCACGCCACACTAACAGCGGCTCTGCTAGAGACTGTCAGACGCCGGTCGGCGGGTGGCCCCGGTATCTTCGTCGGAGCGTTTGCCAGCCCTCATAGTGAGTTCGGGCAACTGCCGCAGTGGTCACAGTAGCCATTTTGTAGCCATCTCTCAGAGAATGGCTACTGTTTCGAGGGAACACAGGGGAATGGCTACCTGTCAAGGGCTAATCCCCCTTAACCGAAAAACCCCCGGAATCTCAAGGAATCCGGGGGTTTTTCTATGTAGCGGTGGGGAGGCTCGATCTCCCGACCTCACGATTATGAGTCGTGCGCTCTAACCAACTGAGCTACACCGCCGTAAATGAGGAAAACCTGCGCTAAGCCGGTCAAAAACCGCCTTGACACAGGCCCTCATTCAGAGCCCCCCACCGGAATCGATCCGGTGACCTCGTTCTTACCAAGAACGCGCTCTACCACTGAGCTAGGGGGGCAACGAGTAAATACTCTACCGGAAGATTCGCCCACCAACAAATCGGCGGCCGTACGACGCCGGACCRGCCGGAAACAGCGGAAATCCGGGCTCCCGGGGCGGTCCTGGGGGCCCGAATCGGCTCCCGGGACCAATCGGCGGCCGCCGCTGTGACGAAGCGAACACGGGGCCGGAAGCTTAAACAAGAACGGACCGGCTCAGGGAGCCGGCCCGTTCTCAGAGGGTGCTAGTGGTTACCACTTGTTGCGGGGCTTGAAGCCGCCTTCGGTGCGGGGTTTGCGGGTGTCCGCGCCGAAGGTGCGCTGCTCGGAACGCTCGCTGAACGAGCGGCCGCCACGGTCAGCGGAGGACCGCTCGCCGTCGCCCTTGCGGAATTCGCGCTTGAAGCCGCCGTTGCCCTTGAAGTTGCCGCTGCCGCCGGAGTAGCCGCCACGGTCTCCGCCGCGGTCGCCGCCACGGTTGCCCTGGTAGGAACCGCGGTCCCCGGCCGGCTTACGGCCGTTGTCGAGCTCCAGGTGGATCAGCTCGCCGCCGATCCGGGTGCGGGACAGCGCCTTGAGCTGATCGGCGCTCAGGTCCGCCGGGAGCTCCACGAGGGAGTGGTCCGAGCGGATGTCGATGCCGCCGATCTGGGCCGAGGAGATGCCGCCTTCGTTGGCAATGGCGCCAACGATGGAACCCGGCATGACGCGCTGGCGGCGTCCGACGGCGATCCGGTAGGTGGCGTTGCCCTCGGTCAGGGTGCGGGTCGGGCCGCGGGAGCCGAAGCCGTCCTTGGAGCGCTCGCGCTTCTGGAACTCGGGCGCTGCCGGCAGTTCCTTGACCAGCAGCGGCTGTCCGCCCTGGGCCATGACGGCCAGTGCGGCGGCGATTTCCGAGGCCGGCACGTTGTGCTCTTCCTCGTAGGAGGAGATCAGGTCGCGGAACGCTGCAACGTCCTCGGACGCGAGGGTCTCCGTGATGCGCTCGGCGAACTTGCCCAGGCGCAGCGTGTTGACGGTCTCGGCCGTGGGCAGGTGCATCTGCTCCACCGGCTGGCGGGTTGCCTTCTCGATGGAACGCAGCAGGTACTTCTCGCGCGGGGTCATGAACAGGATCGCGTCGCCGGAACGGCCTGCACGGCCGGTGCGGCCGATGCGGTGGACGTAGGACTCGGTGTCGTGCGGGATGTCGTAGTTGACCACATGGCTGACACGCTCGACGTCCAGGCCGCGGGCGGCGACGTCGGTGGCGACCAGGATGTCGATCTTGCCGTCGCGCAGGGCCTCGACCGTGCGCTCACGCTGCTGCTGCGGGATGTCGCCGTTGATGGCGGCAGCCTGGAAGCCGCGCGAGCGCAGCTTGTCGGCGAGGTCCTCGGTAGCCATCTTGGTGCGGACGAAGGCGATGACGCCCTCGAACTCTTCGACCTCGAGGATGCGGGTCAGCGCATCGAGCTTGTGCGGGCCCATGACCTGCAGGTAGCGCTGGCGGGTGTTGGCGCCCGTGGTGGTCTTGGACTTGACCTGCACCTCGGCCGGGTTGTTCAGGTACTGCTTGGAGAGCCGGCGGATCTGGCTCGGCATCGTGGCGGAGAACAGCGCAACCTGGCGGCCCGCGGGGGTCTGCTGGAAGATCTGCTCAACGTCTTCGGCGAAGCCCATGCGGAGCATCTCGTCGGCCTCATCCAGCACGAGGTACTGGAGTTCGGACAGGTCCAGGGAACCCTTGGCGATGTGGTCGATGACGCGGCCGGGGGTACCGACAACAACCTGGGCGCCGCGGCGCAGGCCGGCGAGCTGGGGGCCGTAGGCGGAGCCGCCGTACACCGGCAGGACGGTGAAGTCGTCGATGTGCTTGGCGTAGGAGGTGAAGGCCTCGGCAACCTGGAGCGCGAGCTCACGGGTGGGGGCCAGCACCAGGGCCTGGGTCTTGCGGGACGGGCCGTTGAGGTCGTGGAGCTCGGCCAGGCGGGACAGTGCCGGTACTGCGAATGCTGCAGTCTTACCGGTACCCGTCTGGGCCAGGCCCACGACGTCGCGGCCTTCGAGCAGCAGCGGGATGGTTGCTGCCTGGATCGGGGACGGCTTCTCGTAGCCGACGTCCTGCAGAGCGGCCAGGACACGGCCATCGATGCCGAGGTCTACGAACTTGACGCCTTCTTCTTCGGCGTCCTCGTCCTTGGCCGGGGCGGAAGTGGCCTCGGTCTTGGTCTCTGCCTGCGGGGCAGCTTCGGCAGCTTCGGCGGCCGGTGCTACAACGTTTGCAGGAGCCTCGGTGAATTCCGGGGCGGAGCCGGCTGCGGGGGCAGCCGTTTCAGAAGTCTCGACGTCGGCCTGGGTGTTCTCGGTGGCGAGTTCGGTGTCGACGGAGTTGTTCTGATTTTCGGGCATAGGTGAAATTTCCTCATCCATAGGGGCCAAGCGGCACAACCCGAGGTGAGCGGAGCCGCAGTACGCGTGACACGAATTGCCGGGCGTACGGTTGACCGGCGGGTCACATAGAAGTCCGGCGCTTTCGCAATCCCGTGGCAGGACTTCCCGCTGCATCTCTTGGCTGCTATCCCAGCAGTCTGTACAGCGTTTTCTTTTGCCGGCTCTCCCTATGAAAATGCCCGCATCACATTTGCGGGCCCCAACACTTGCCAGTCCTGCCTCAAGAATTGGGCAGGAATAAGGGATTTCCGGAGTGGGGGATATTTCAAGTGTAGGGCATGGAGCGGAACAGTGGTAATTGAGGGGCCGACGGGGGCTGGTGAGCTTGCGCACACCGGCTCCCCACGCCTAGACCCCGAGACGGCGCTGCAGCTGTTCGAACCTCTGGTGGTACTCGGGCTGCAGGCGGATCTGGCCGTCGGCGTCGGCGTCGCGCAGGGCCTCCATGTCCTCCAGGGTGGGATCGGTGAACCACTTGGCGATTGTCACGCCGTGGCCAGGGACAAAGAGCCGGTGGATGTGGTCTCCGGCCTCGATGCTGCCGGTCCGGACCACGCGGAGGTAGGTGCCCACCCTGCCGGCCTCGGTGAACCGCTGGACCCAGTGCGGCTCGCCCATCCGCCGCTGGAAGGTGGCGCAGGGGATGCGCGGGGAGGTGACTTCCACCTCGACGTCCAGTCCGACCTTCCACCGTTCGCCGATCACGGCGTTGGAGGCGTTGAGGCCCGTGATCCGCAGGTTTTCGCCGAAGATGCCCGCTGGCATGTCCCGGTCGAGTTCGCCGGCCCAGTAGTCGGCGTCGTCCTGCGAGTACGCGTAGAGTGCCTGGTCCTCGCCGCCGTGGTGGATCCTGCTCGCCTGGATATCACCGCGCAGGCCAAGTTTGTGGACTTTCACCGGTCCGTCCACGGGGCGCTTGTCGATCGCGGTGACCCCGACGCTGCCGGGATCATCGAGCAGCTGGTGAACCCTGCAGACAGCAAGCACGGATGCGGTTTCCATGGCACCAGTGTAGGCCTGCGGCGTGCCCGCGGCCCCGGACTCAGCGCCGGCACGCTTCCCACGCGCCCGCCGCAGACACGTCACGCCCTTTCCATCGCCCGGGATCCGGAGGCCGGTTAGGCTGGCGTCGGGAAAAGCACGCAAGCCTTCCGCGGGATACCCTGCGGCCAGACGTGAGGGGACAGATTTGGGCCGAAACGACGAGCACCCGGACAGTCCACGGCAGGACCGGAAGCAGCCTCCGTGGCAGATTCCACAGCCGGAGCTCCGGCCCGAGCTGCAGAACCAGCCCGGCCAGCCCGCGCCGCCGGGACTTCCGGCTGACGCCACTGCCCCCGCCGTGGTTGACCCCTTCGCTCTGGAACGCGAGCGCGGCCTGGCGGCCGCGGCGGCGCGGAAGAAGCGTTCGCAGCGCCGTACCGTCGTCGTCGGGCTGGGCGTCACGGCGCTCCTGGCCGGCACGATCACCGCCATGGTGGCCAGCAACGAGGACGAGGCCGACTACGCCCAGGTGTGCTTCAACGACGACACCGGCGAGCGAGTCGATGATGCCCAGTGCAACAACAGCAGCACGGACGGCCGCAGCTCCGGCATCTACTCCTGGTACTTCTACTCCCGCGGCGCCAGCGTGCCCGGGTTGGGCCAGAACCGGTCGGGCTACCCCAGCTACAGCAGGACAGTTCCCACCGGGGCCAAGGCGTCCACGGGGTACAGCGCCAAGGGCGGCACGGTCAGCAGGGGCGGCTTCGGCGGCAGCGCCAAGGGCGGAAGCACGGGAGGCTAGGGATGAAACGACTGGGATCCGCGCCGCGGCCGGACTGGAAACAGCGGATTGAAGCACAAGGCCTCGTCTTCTCCACCACGGCCCTGCCCGACGGCACGAACGTCGAGTACTGGCACGAAGGCGCCTACTACGAATTCACCATGGACGAAGTGGAGACCCTCGAAAAGGCCGCCGAGGACATGCACCGCATGTGCCTCGAGGCCGCGAAGTTCCTCGCCACCGGGGCCATGGGCAACATCGGGATCGGGCCGCAGGCCATGGAACTGGCGGCTGCATCGCTGCAGGCCGGCGATGTGGACGTCTACGGCCGCTTCGACTTCGTCTACGACGGCCGGGGCGGCCCGGCCAAGATGCTGGAGTACAACGCGGACACCCCTACCGGACTCATTGAGGCCGCCGTCGCCCAGTGGTTCTGGCTGCAGGACGTCCTTCCCGAAAAGGACCAGTGGAACGGCATCCATGAAGCGCTCATCCGACAGTGGAAGAGGCTGCAGTACCGCACCGGCATGAGCACCCTCCACGTCGCCCACTCCGAGGCGGAAGAATCCGGCGAGGACTGGATGACGGCGGCCTACATGCGGGACGTCGCGAGCCAGGCCGGCTGGACCACCATCGGCATCAACATGTCCGACATCGGCTGGGATCCGGACCTCAACCGCTTCGTGGACCTCGACAACTTCATGATCAGCACCATGTTCAAGCTCTACCCCTGGGAACTGATGATGAAGGAGCCGTTCGGGCAGCGGCTGCTGCAGCGCGCCCACAATCCGCGCTGGGTGGAGCCGGCCTGGAAGATGCTCCTGTCCAACAAGGCCCTGCTCGCGGCGCTCTGGCACCTCTACCCGGACCACCCCAACCTGCTTCCGGCCTATCTTGACGGTCCCGGGCCGCTCACGGAGTGGGTGGCCAAGCCGCTGCACGGCCGGGAAGGGGACAACATCAGGATCCACGCCGCCGGCATCGACCTCGAACAGCCCGGCGACTATGGCCGGGAAGGCTGGTGTTACCAGCAGTTCCATGCCCTTCCCGATTTCGACGGCAACCGCCCCGTGCTCGGCCTCTGGGTGGTCGACGGCGAATCGGTCGGCTGCGGCATCCGCGAGTCGGACGGGCCCATCACCGACTACTTCTGCCGCTTCGTGCCCAACACGATTGACGCGCCCGCCCCGGCCTCGAACCAGGCCCACTCCAGCAAGGCAGGTATTGCCCTATGAGCACCGGAACCACGACGACGACGACGGCCGGCGGCCCCGGGGGTCCCGCGGCAGTTCCGGCCAAGGGACTGCGCGCCGGGATCCTGGATCTCGGAGACTCCGTCATGTTGGGGCTGGCCTCCACCGCGCCGGTCTATTCGCTTGCGGCGACCCTGGGACTGATCGTGGCGGTGAACGGCAACTACACCCCGTTGATCCTGCTGCTGGGCTTCGTGCCCGTGCTCTTCATCGCCTTCGCTTTCCGTGAGCTCAACAGCGCCATGCCGGACTGCGGGACCACCTTCATCTGGGCCCGCCGGGCGTTCGGTCCCTGGGCCGGCTGGCTGGGCGGGTGGGGCGTGGCCCTGGCCGGCGTCGTGGTCCTGGCCAACCTCGCCCAGGTCGCCGGGCAGTACCTGTGGCTGCTGATCGGCGACGGTTCGCTGGCCGGGAACAGCCTCGTGGTCACCGCCACCGGTGTGCTGTTCATCGTGTTCATGACCTTCGTGAACTACCGCGGCATCCGCCTCGGGGAACATGTCCAGCGGGTCCTGACCTACGTGCAGTACCTCTCGCTGGGCATCTTCGCGATGGCAATCGTCTTCCGGATCGCGGGCGCGGTGCCCGGCGCGGCCCCTGGCCAAGCCTTCGACCTTGAGTGGTTCAACCCCGCCGGTGCGTTCGCCGATCCCGGCGCGGTGGTGCATGGAGCCCTGCTGGCCCTGTTCATCTACTGGGGCTGGGACACCTGCCTCGCGGTGAACGAGGAGACCGAAAACCCTGCCACCACGCCCGGCCGAGGCGCCGTCATTTCCGCGCTTGTCCTTGTGGCGATCTACGTCTCTGTGGCCCTGCTGGTGATGATGTATGCCACGGTGGGCACGGAAGGGATTGGGCTGGGCAACGAGGCCAACCAGAACGATGTCTTCCTGGCCATGAAGGACGTGGTGCTGGGCCCCTGGGGCTGGCTGATCGTCGTCGCCGTCCTGGCCTCGGTGCTGTCCTCGACCCAGACCACCATTCTTCCCACGGCCCGCGGCACCTTGTCCATGGGCGTGCACGGAGCCGTGCCGCGCAGGTTCGGCGAGGTCCACCCGCGCAACCAGACGCCGGGGTATTCCACCCAGGTCATGGGTGCCGCGGCCGTCGCCTATTACGTCCTGATGAGTTTCCTGAGCGAGAACCTGCTCGCCGACTCCATCAGTTCGATCAGTTTGTTCATCGCGTTCTACTACGCCCTGACCGGCTTCGCGTGCGTCTGGTACTTCCGTGCGACCCTGCGCAGCTCGGCGCGGAACTTCTGGTTCCGCGGCGTCATGCCCCTGCTCGGCGCCCTTATGCTGACTGCGGCATTCTTCGTCTCGGCGGTACAGATGTGGGATCCGGACTACGGCGATACGCAGATCTTCGGCGTCGGCGGGGCCTTCATCAGCGGCGTGCTGCTCCTGGGGCTGGGCCTGGCGCTGGCCGCCGTCTGCCGTTTCGCGCCGTCCACGCGGGGCTACTTCCTGCAGCACCACCCCGCCGCCGGCGCGCCCCTGCAGGTGCGGCCGTAGGATGCTGGCATGAGCAACGAAGCTGGCATGAACTATGAGGCCAACCTTTCCGACGTCTCCGATGTCCTGGCCATCGATTCCCTGCTGAGCGCGGAGGAGCGCACCGTGCGCGAGCGCGTCCGCGATTTCACGAACCAGCGGATCCGGCCGGGCATCGCCGGCTGGTACGAGGACGCCGTGTTCCCCCTCGAGCTCGCCCCGGAACTTGGCGAGCTCGGCGTGCTCGGCATGCACCTGGAGGGCTACGGCTGCCCCGGCCGCTCCGCCGTCGAATATGGCCTCGCGGCGATGGAACTCGAGGCCGGCGACTCGGGCGTCCGCACGTTCGTCTCCGTGCAGGGCTCCCTCGCCATGACGGCCATCCACAAGTGGGGCTCCGAGGACCAAAAGCAGGAGTGGCTTCCCCGGATGGCCGCCGGCGAACTGATCGGCGCGTTTGCCCTGACCGAGCCCACGGCCGGCTCGGACCCTGCCTCGATGAAGACTTTCGCCCGCCGCGACGGCTCCGGCGACGACGCGGGCTGGATCCTGGACGGCGCGAAACGCTGGATCGGGCTCGCCTCCGTGGCAGGCGTGCTGGTGGTGTGGGCCATGACCGACGACGGCGTGCGCGGCTTCCTCGTCCCTGCCGGCACCGCGGGCGTCACCGCGACGCCGATCGGGCAGAAGCTCTCGATGCGCGCCTCCATCCAGTGCGACATCACGTTCGACGCCGTCCGGCTGGGCCCGGAGGCGCTGCTGCCCGCGGCGCGCGGGCTGAGGGGTCCCTTCTCCTGCCTCAACGAGGCCAGGTACGGGATCGCGTGGGGAGCTATGGGCGCCGCGCGGGATTCCTATGAGGCCGCGCTGGCCTACTCGCAGGAGCGGCTGCAGTTCGGCAAGCCGCTGGCCGGGTACCAGCTGACGCAGGAGAAGCTGGTGAACATGGTCCTGGAGATCCAGAAGGGCACGCTCCTGGCCCTGCACCTGGGCCGGCTCAAGGACGCCGGCAGGCTGCGTCCGGAGCAGATCTCGCTCGGCAAGCTGAACAACGTGCGGGAGGCGCTCAGCATTGCCCGGGAGGCGCGCACGATTCTGGGCGGCAACGGCATCACGCTGGACCATTCCCCGCTGCGGCACGCCGCCAACTTGGAATCCGTCCGGACCTACGAGGGCACGGACGAGGTCCACACCCTGATCCTGGGCCAGCACATCACGGGTCTCCCCGCGTTCCGCTGAGAGCCGCGGGGTATTTCGCGGCAGTGCTTCCGTGTCCGCTCCTCACGCGATACGGATGAGGCCAGTGATGCAAGTGGTGACTGCTGGGTTTTCGGGTAGCCAACACTCGTGTTCTCCCGGGGGCGCATTCGTACAGTGGTGCCATCGCCACCGGAGCAGAGGCAGCCAAATAGCCCACGGCACTTCTTCTCTGGCCGGTCGAACCGATGTCGTCCCGCCCGTCCCAGACACAGGAGCTGAGCACCCTGCGTGCCCGACGGGCGGAACGGGCTGCCAAGTAAAGGGGGACATCATGAGTCTCAACGCAAAGCCAGCCGCGTGGACACTTCGTTTCTTTCCGGCACGTCACGCCACTGCCGGCGCGGGCGGCGACGGCCAGGACAGTTCCGCTTCCGACCAGGGACCCCACCGGCACCGGGCCCGCATCAGCGCGGCACTCGTCCTGGACCGCGACCGGCTTCAGGAGAGCATGGGGACGGTCCAATCGTGGAAGTTCCACGACTTCGTCAGCACATTCCAGCTCATGCTTCCCCACCGGGTCGAAAAGATTCACCAGGCCCTGGCCGGCGGGGACTGGGAGGGCGCGCGCCTGGCCGCCCAAAGCCTGTCCTGGTCCGCGTCCAAGGCCGGTGCGTGCCGGCTCGAACTCATCGCCGACCTCATCGATGCCGACCTCCAGTCCGGACGCAAGACCCGGGCACGGGAGACGGCCTGCCTCCTCCAAGGCGCCGCCACCGAACTGGCAACAGCCCTCGCCCTGCTGACCGACGGCTGAGCGCCGGCTGACCGGGTCCGGCCACCACCGGACGCTGCCCAAAGATCACACACGCTCCATGAATCAGAGTGTCACCGGGGTCCCGGCGGCTCAGGCGGAGAATCCGCCGTCGGCCTTGACCAGCTGCCCGGACATCCAGCGGCCCTCGGGCGAGAGCAGGAACGCGACGGTGCCGGCCACGTCCGCCGGTGTGCCCAGCCTGCCGCCGGGGTGCCGGCGGGCCAGTTCGTCACGGAGCGGCTCATCCATCCAGCCGGTATCCACCGGCCCCGGGTTCAGTACGTTGGCGCTGATCCCTAGCGGGCCGAGTTCGCGGGCGGCGGCGATCACGATCCGGTCCAGGGCGCCCTTTGATGCCCCGTAGGGCAGGTTGAAAGCGGTATGGTCGCTGGTCAGGGCCACAATGGCCCCGCCGTCGGGACCGGCCTGCCGGGCGAAAGCGGCAATCAACTGCCAGCTGGCCCGGGTGTTGACCGCAAAGTGCCTCTCGAAGCTCTCCAGGGACGTGTCCAGGATGGAGGAGTCCACGGATTCTGCGTGGCTGAGCACCAGGCCCTGCAGGGTTCCGGCCTCCGCCGCGGCGGCGGACATCAGCCGGTCCACGGCGTCCGGGTCCTGGAAATCCGCCGGCAGCGCCACAACGGCAGCGCCGATCGCCTGGAGCTCGGCGGTGAGGCGTTCGACGTCGTCCGGCTGGACTCCCCACGGCATCCGGGCGTCGTAGTCCTGCCAGTACGTCAGCACGAGGTTCCAGCCGTCCGCAGCGAGGCGGCGTGAGATGCCTGCGGCGATTCCGGCGAGCCGGCCGACACCGGTGACAAGGGCCGTCTTTCGTCCGTCGGGTGAGCTCATGCCGAACAGCCTAGCGGGGGCGGCCGCCGCGGCGCCTAATGAGTGCGCGGCCTGCTACGAGCGGTGCCTACAAGGAGGCTGAGGCAGTGGAGACGGCGGCCCGGACGTCCCGCTCGGCAACCGGCTCGGGGGCAAGGTCCGGCTCCGGCCCCAGCGGATCCCGCCGCAGGGCAACGAGCCAGCACACCAGCAGGGCCAGGGCGCAGAAGACGCCGGCGCTGGAGGCCATGATCCAGACTCCGGGCGTCTGGATGTCGAGGTTTTCGGCGCCGAGGGCCGTACCGATGGTCTTGGGGGAGAACAGGAATACGAGGATCGACAGGCCCAGCACGCCGCCCATGGTCCAGCGCATCCCGACGTACCGGCGCGGAGCTTCCCGCAGGGTCCAGGCGAAAGCCGGAAAGACCGCCGCGACCCACACCCAGTGGTGGGACCACGAGACCGGGCTGATCAGCAGCATGGTGAGCGCGGTCGCCGATACGGCCACGACGCGGGCACCCTGATCGCTGGCGGCCTTGATCACTGCGGCGCCCACGGCCACAACCGCCAGGCTCAGCAGCAGCCACGGCATGGTGACGTGCGCTTCCGGGACCCCGAAGTGGAGCAGGGCGCCCTTAATGGACAGGTTGTCCACATAGCCTGCTCCCCCCATCCGGGAGGTGTCGGGCAGCATCTGGAGCCAGAACTGCAGGGATTCGGCGGGCCGGAGCAGCCAGCCGGCCGCCACGGTGGCGGTGAAGCCGGCGGCCATGTTGCCCAGTCCGCGCCAGTCCTTGCGGACCAGAAAGTAGAGCCCGAACACCAGGGGCGTCAGCTTGATGCCGGCGGCGACGCCCACCAGGAAGCCGCTGCCGGGGAAACCGCGGGCCCAGCGCCGGTTGCGGGCCAACAGGTCCACGGCGATCAGGCCCATCAGCAGGGCGTTGATTTGGCCGAACACCAGGGTCTCGCGCCAGGGACCCAGGTTCAGCACCGCCAGGACCAGGACGGCGGCGGCCCAGCCGTTGCCGGGTGCCCGGAAGGTGTCGCGCCAGGAGGTTTTCGCGTTCCAGTACCGGACCGTTCGGACCGCGGCCAGGATCGCCACCCCGGCGCCGGCGGCGTTGAACAGGGTCAGCGCCGCCGCCAGGGGCAGCCGGGCCAAGAGGCCGAAGACGATGGCGGCGAACGGCGGGTAGGTAAACATCAGCGCCGGTCCGCCGGCCCAGTCCACGTTGCCCGCATACAGGGCTGAGGGTGCCGCGCCGGCGTCGTTGAGGATTTTGCCGCCGTACCAGTAGACGCTGAAGTCCAGGCCGTGCTTGCCCCAGACTCCGAGCGAGATCCAGATGAAGTAGGCCACCGCGGCGATGGCCGGGATGACGGAGAGCCGGAACAGGTGCGGGACGGGTGAATACCGCGCCGGGCTGCGGTCTGAAACGGGCACTGACATGTACTCCCCCATCGGGCTGCTGATGTAGGCGCTGGCCGTTTGGTCGGTTCCGTCCAGGGCGGCGCAAACGCGCCCTCGCTGTCGGGTCAGTCTACAGAACAGCTACGCCGGGACCGGGACGGACTCCGGCTTCCGGGCGTCCCTGCGGATGGTGGCGCTGATGACGGCGGCGATGGTGCACATGGCAGCGGCGGCGAACCAGGCGTAGGTGTACTGGCCGGTGGCGTCCCGGACCGCCCCGGCTGCCAGGGCCGCGGCGGCCGCGCCGAGCTGGTGGGCCGCGAACACCCAGCCGAACACGACGCTCCCGTCGGCACCGAACACCTGGCGGCAGATCGCGGCGGTCGGCGGCACCGTGGCGACCCAGTCCAGGCCGTAGATGACCACGAACACGATCATGCTGGGCTGGACGGTGGCGCTGAGCAGCAGCGGCAGGACCAGCAGCCCGATCCCGCGGAACTGGTAATACACGGCGAGCAGGATCCGGGGGTTGAAGCGGTCCGTGAGCCACCCGGAGGCGATGGTGCCGATGATGTCGAAGAGGCCGACGACGGCGAGCAGGCCCGCCGCGGTGGTTTCGGGCATGCCGTGGTCGTGGGCGGAGGGGATGAAGTGGGTGCCGATCAGCCCGTTGGTGGTCGCGCCGCAGATCGCGAAGCCGGCCACCAAGGCCCAGAAGGTACGCACTTTGCTGGCCCGTTTGAGGACCTCCAGGGCACGGACCGCGGCGTTCCGGCGGGACTCCTGCACTTCCTGCCCGGCGGCCGGTCCTGTCGGTTCGGGTCCGCTGGATTCCGTGCCGGCGTTCGGGCCGGGGGCCGGCGGCGTCGCCCCGTAGGGCAGCACGCCGACGTCGGCCGGTGAGTTCTTCAGGAACATCAGCACGAGCGGCACCACGGCCAGCGCGCCGGCACCGATCAGGAGCGAGGCCTGCCGCCAGCCCGGATCCTGGGCAAGGGCGGCGATGAAGGGCAGGAACACGAGCTGTCCGGCGGCGCTGCCGGCAGTGAGGATGCCGATGACCAGGCCGCGGCTCTTGGCGAACCAGGTGTTGGCGATGGTCGCGGCGAAGACCAGCGCCATGGACCCGGTGCCGAGCCCGATCAGCAGCCCCCACGTCAGCAGGATCTGCCAGGACTGGGTCACGAGGACCGTCAGTGCACTCCCGGCGCCGATCAGAACCAGGGCCACGGCCGTGACTGCGCGGATGCCGAAGCGTTCCATGAGCGCTGCCGCGAACGGCGCCGTGAGCCCGAAAAGCACGAGGTTGATGCTGACCGCGGCGGAGAGCACGGTGGTGGACCAGCCGAACTCGTTCTGCAGCGGCACCATCAGCACACCCGGGGCCGCCCGGAACCCGGCCGCGCCGACCAGCGCGAGGAAAGCCACAGCGGCGACGGTCCACGCCGGGTGGATGCGGCGGCGGACCGGCGCCGGGGTCACGGTGGTTTCGGGGGCATTCATGCGGCGGTTCCGTTCTGGACAGGGGTGCCGGTGCCGGCCGAGGCCAGCGGCACGGGGTCCGCGGTGCGGGAGAGGCTGTGCCAGCTCGTGTTGGCGGCCGTCAGCGGTTCCCCGCAAGCCGTGCACGTGTCAGCCGAGGAGGTCCTCTCCCCGCAGCCGCTGTGGATGACGAACATGTGTGCCTGCCCGGACGGCGCCGGGAGATGCTTTTCGGCCCAGATCACGACGGCGTTGAGCACGGGGAGGGCGTCTTCGCCCATGGCGGTGAGGACGTATTCCTGGCGGGTGCGGCCGCCGTCGTCGTAGGGCCTCCGAGCCAGGAGCCCGGCGGCAACGAGCCCGGCGAGCCGCTTGGTGAGCACGGAATCGGCCGCTCCCAGCCGCTGTTTCATGGCATCGAAGCGGCCGTTGCCGAAGAACACCTCGCGCAGGACGAGCACGCTCCAAGGATCGCCCAGGATGTCGAGGCCGCGGGCCATGCTGCAGGTCCGTTGGGACCAGTCGGATCGAAGTGCCATGCGGCCACCCTAGCTGACTCTCTTAGAGAAAGCTAGGGTGGCCCGACGGAATGGCGCGGGCGCCGGGGTCGGCTGCAGGTGCAGCTACGGTGCAGCTAGCTGCCGGCGGCCAGGGAGGAAATCGCGGCGTCGAGGTCGGCGATCAGGTCCTCCACGTCCTCGATGCCGCACGAGAGCCGGATCAGGTTGACCGGGACCGCCAGTTCCGTGCCCTTGACCGAGGCGTGCGTCATTTCGGACGGGTAGTTCATGAGCGATTCGATCCCGCCCAGGGACTCCGCCAGGGTGAACACGGAGGTCGATTCGGCCACCTTGCGGGCCGCGGCCTCGCCTCCCTTGAACTGCACGGAGATCATGCCGCCGAACTTCTTCATCTGCTTTTTGGCCAGCTCGTGGCCGGGGTGGGTGGGCAGGCCCGGGTAGAGCACGGCCTCCACTTCGGGGCGCTCCAGCAGCCATTCGGCCACGGCCTGGGCATTGTCGCTGTGCCGGTCCATGCGCACCCCGAGGGTCTTGAGCCCGCGGGTGGTGAGGAAGGCGTCCATCGGCCCGGACACGGCGCCGACGGCAAACTGCACGAAGCCGATCTTCTCGGCGAGGTCCGGGTCGTTGACCACGATCGCGCCGCCGACGACGTCGGAGTGCCCGCCGATGTACTTGGTGGTGGAATGCACCACCACATCGGCGCCGAGGGCCAGCGGGGTCTGCAGGTACGGGGAGGCGAAGGTGTTGTCCACCACGAGGAGCGCGCCGGCGTCGTGCGCCACCTTGGCGAGCGCCTCGATGTCGGTGATCTTCATCATCGGGTTCGACGGCGTCTCCACCCACACCAGGCGGGTCTTGCCTCCACCGTCGGCCGTGCCGCCGGCGGCGACGGCGGCAGCGACGGCGTGGAGGTCGGACATGTCCACCGGGGTGTTGCCGATGCCCCACTCCCCCAGGACCCGGCTGATCAGCCGGTACGTGCCGCCGTAGGCGTCGTTGCCAAGCACAATGTGGTCACCGGGGCGGGTGAGGGCGCGGATCATCGAGTCCTCGGCGGCCAGGCCGGAGCCAAAGGAGAAAGCGGCGCTCCCGCCTTCCAGGGCCGCCAGCTGCTCCTGCAGCGAGTCACGCGTCGGGTTGGTGCCCCGGCCGTATTCGTAACCGGCCCGCAGCCCGCCGATGCCGTCCTGGGCATAGGTCGAGGAGAAGTGCACGGGGGGCACCACCGCCCCGGTGCGGGGCTCAAACGCCTGGCCGGCGTGGATGGCGCGGGTGTTGAAACCCTGGTTATTCGAGGACGGGTTTTCAGGCACAGACATGGGACTCCTTGAACTGGTCAGTTGCTGAGGTACGCGAGGAGGTCGTGGCGGGTCAGGATTCCCACCGGGGCGCCGACAAACGTCACCATGAGGGTGTCGGCGTCGGAGAGGAGTTCGCGGGCGGTCGAGATCGATTCGAGCGAGCCGATCACGGGAAGCCGGGCCTCCATGTGTTCGGAGATTTTGTCCGAGAGCTTGGCCTCGCCGCGGAAGAGCTTGGCCGTGAGGGTGCGTTCATCCACGGCGCCCAGCACCTCGCCCATGACGACGGGCGGTTCCTGGGACAGTACAGGGATGTGCGAGACGCCGTACTCGTTCATGATGTTGATGACGTCGCGGACGGACTCGTTCGGGTGGATGTGGACGAGGTCCGGGAGTTCACCGGTCTTGGCCTTGAGGATCTCGCCTACCGACGCCTCGTCCCCGCCGGCCAGGAAGCCGTAGGAGCGCATCCACTGGTCGTTGAAGATCTTGGCCAGGTAGCCGCGGCCGGAGTCCGGCAGGATGACCACGACGACGGCGTCGGCCGGGAGGTCCTTGGCGACTTCCATGGCGGCCACGACGGCCATGCCCGAGGAGCCGCCCACCAGCAGGCCTTCCTCGCGCGCCAGCCGGCGCGTCATCGCGAAGGAGTCGGCGTCGCTGACGGCAATGACGTCGTCCGGGACCGACTTGTCGTAGTTGGCCGGCCACATGTCCTCCCCGACGCCCTCGACAAAGTACGGGCGTCCCGTGCCGCCGGAGTACACCGAGCCGGCGGGATCCGCGCCGATGATCTTCACGACGCCGCCCTCGGCCCCGGGGCGCCCGGCGGAGACTTCCTTGAGGTACCGGCCGGTGCCGGTGATCGTGCCGCCGGTCCCGGCGCCGATCACGCAGTGGGTGATGCGTCCGTCGGTGTCGTGCCAGATCTCAGGGCCCGTGGTCTCATAGTGGCTGGCCGGGGCGGCGGGGTTGGAGAACTGGTCCGGCTTGTAGGCGCCGGGGATTTCGGTGACGAGCCGGTCGGAGACGCCGTAGTAGCTTTGCGGGCTGTCCGGCGGGACGGCGGTGGGCGTGACCACCACTTCCGCGCCGTAGGCCTGGAGCACGGCCCGCTTGTCCTCGCCGACCTTGTCCGGCACGACGAAGATGCAGCGGTAGCCCTTCTGCTGCGCCACGAGCGCCAAACCGACGCCGGTGTTGCCCGAGGTGGGCTCCACGATCGTGCCGCCGGGCAGGAGCTGGCCCGTTCGTTCGGCCTCCTCGATCATCTTGACCGCAATGCGGTCCTTGATCGAACCGCCGGGGTTCAGGTATTCGAGCTTCACCAGGACCGTGGCTGCGATGCCATCGGTCACGTGGTTGAGTTTGACGAGCGGCGTATGGCCAATGAGGTCCAGGACGGACGGGGCGTACTTCATAGGTACAAAGTTACCGTCTCCGGCGCGGCGGGCACGTCGGCGCGGCCACGGCGCTGCCACGGCACTGCCACTGCTCTGAAAGGTGCGAGGATATGGCGGTGAAGAGGATCGCCCGGCTGAAGAAGTTCAGGAGCTACGCGCTGCCCGCGGGCATGCTGCTGGCCGGGTGCGCGGCGCTGGCGTCCGGACTGCTGCCGGTCCCCGCCTTCCAGGCGCTGGCAGCACGCACCGTGCCGATACTGGCGTTTGTGGTGGCGATGTCCCTCGTCACCGAGCTGGTGGATGAGGCCGGGCTCTTCCGCGTCGTCACGGAGCGGCTGGCCGCCCTGGGCCGCGGCCGGGTCCTCTTGCTGTGGTTCCTCGCCATCGCCCTCGCCACCGTTTCCACGGTGTTCCTGTCCCTGGATACGACGGCGGTGCTGGTGACTCCCGTCGTCGTGCTGCTGGCCATTCACGCCCGCATTCCGCCGCTCCCGTTCGCGCTGACCACCGTGTGGCTGGCGAATACGGCCTCGCTGCTGCTGCCGGTCTCCAACCTGACCAACCTGCTCGCGCAGGAGCGGCTCAACCTCAGCCCCGCCGCGTTCGCTTCGCTCGTGTGGGCCCCGGCCCTGGTGGGCATCCTCGTGCCGCTGGTGCTCCTGTGGCTGGCGTTCCGGAAGGACCTGCGCGGCACGTACGGCCCCCAGCCCGTCCATAAGGTCCGGGACCGGGTCCTGCTCTACTCGGCGTCGGGGGTCATGCTGGTCCTCCTCCCGGCGCTTGTCTCCGGGGTTCCGGTGCAGATCCCGGCACTCGCGGCGGCTGCGGCGCTGCTCCTGCTCTTCCTCTGGCGGCGGCGCTCCGTCCTGCGCTGGTCCATGATTCCCTGGCGCCCGCTGATGCTCACGTCCGGACTGTTCATGGTGGTGGAGACCATGCACGCCAACGGGCTCACCCAGTTCCTGACCGGGATCGCCGGCACGGGCGAGGGCCTACCGTCGCTCCTGCAGCTCGCCGGCCTGGGCGCCGGGGCAGCCAACGCGGTCAACAACCTCCCCGCCTATCTTGCCCTGGAACCGGTGGGCGGCTCCCCGGCCCGGCTGGCGGCCCTGCTGATCGGCGTGAACCTGGGGCCTCTGGTGACCCCCTGGGCGTCCCTGGCCACGCTGCTGTGGCACGAGCGGCTCCGCTCCCTGAACGTGGAGATCCGCTGGGGAGGCTTCGCCCTCGCCGGCGTGGCCGCCGTCGTCCTCACCGTCCCGTTGGCGGTCGTGGCGCTGTGGCTCACCACCGGGATGCAGTGAGGTGGATGCACTGCGGGCCGGCGTGCCCGGCGCGTCAGGCGCCGATGTCATTCCCGGCGTTCGCTGCCCCGGCGCCGCCCTCACGCGGGGCGTTCTGCCAGAGGCCGACCACATTGCCCTCAGTGTCCCGGAAGTAGGCGGCCCAGCCCATGGTGCCGATTGCCTCGCGCGGTAAGACGGTGCTGCCGCCCAGGGCATTGATCTTCGCCAACGCCGCGTCGATGTCATCGACATCCACAGTGACCACCGGGGATGTGAGGTCGCCTTCGCGGCGGAACATGCCGCCGTTGATGGAGCCCGGTACGGAGGGCATGCCGTTGGCATCCGTCGGCGTCGTCTTGATCATGGTGTAGCTCATCTCCGGCACCTGGCTTACCTCCCAGCCGAACGCCGAACTGTAGAACTCCCGTGCGCGGCCCTCGTCTTCTGCGGGGATTTCGAAATGAACCACTCCACCAGCCATCACACTCTCCTAAGAACAAGGATTCGGTGCCAAGAAGCGGGCGCGGACACACAACGCCACTAGCCGGATTTTAGCCCCGGCAGCGCGGGAGGTTAAGGGCCGTACGGCCCCTGCACCGTTGCCGCGGATGACGCTGCTGTCAGCGGGCCGTGGGAACATGTTCGAATGAGCCTCGCAGACGCCCCCGCAGGCATTGCCGCCGCGGCGGACGCCTCATTGCGGTGGCACCCGGGCGGCCCGTTCGACTTGATGCAAACCATCGGCACGCTGCTGCGCGGCCACGGCGACCCGTCCATCCGCACCGCCCCGGACGGGATCTGGTTCGCGTTCACGACGCCCCGCGGTCCGGCCACGCTGCGCCTGGCAACGGCCGGGACGCGGGCTGACCCTGCCGTGGACGCGCAGGCCTGGGGTCCCGGAGCGGGGGACGCCGTCGATTCCGTCCCGCGCATGCTCGGGAGCGACGACGACTGGTCCGGCTTCGACGAGCCCGCATTCCACGCCACCCTCCCGCGCATGGTGGTTGAAGCCCGACGCCGGAACCTCGCGATCCGGCTGCCTGCAACCGGCAGGATGATCGATTCACTCGTGCCGACCATCCTGGAGCAGAAGGTCACCGTTATCGAGGCCCGCCGCGGATACCGCTACCTGATGTACCGCTTCGGGACGGCGGCGCCGGGCGCCGGCACCGTCGCGCCCGCCAATCTGCTGGTCCAGCCGACGGCCGCGCAGTGGCTGCACATCCCGTCCTGGGAATGGCACAAGGCCGGCGTGGGCCCGCAGCGGTCGGGAACCGTCATGCGGGCGCTGCGCTCGGCCGCCGCGCTGGAACGGCTCGCCGCCCTCCCCGCCGCGGAGGCGGCGGCCAAGCTGCAGACCCTGCCCGGAATCGGGGTCTGGACGGCGGCGGAGGTGGTGCAGCGCACGCACGGCTGCCCGGATTCAATCTCGGTCGGCGACTACCACCTTGCGGCCTACGTGGGCGCCGCCCTGACCGGCCGCCGGACAGACGACGCCGGCATGCTCAGGCTGCTGGCTCCATGGGCGGGGCACCGGCAGCGGGTGGTCCGGATGATCGGGCTCAGCGGCTTCCGGAAACCGACATTTGGCCCGCGCATGACCATCCAGGACCACCGCGACCACTGACCTCAGGAGCAACGCGTTGCTGTCAGCCGCCGGTCTGGAGGCCCAGCCGGGCCGCGGCCTCCTGGCGCATGTCAACCTTGCGGATCTTGCCGGAGACGGTCATCGGGAAGCTCTCCCGGACATCCACGTAGCGCGGGATCTTGTAATGTGCCAGCTTGCCGCGGCAGAACTCGGCCAGGCTGGCGGCGTCCATCGGCGCGGCCCCCGGCTTCAAAATGACGCAGGCCATCAGTTCCTCGCCGTACTTCGTGTCCGGGACACCGATCACCTGCACGTCCTGGATGTCCGGGTGGGTGTAGAGGAATTCCTCGATTTCGCGCGGATAGACGTTCTCGCCGCCGCGGATCACCATGTCCTTGATCCGGCCCTCGATCACGATGTACCCGTCCGCGTCCATCCGGGCGAGGTCCCCGGTGTGCATCCAGGCGTCGGCGTCGATCGCCTCGGCGGTCTTGTCAGGCTGGTTCCAGTACCCGCGCATCACCGCGTAGCCGCGCGTGCAGAGTTCGCCGATCCCGCCGCGCTCCAGCACCTCTCCCGTGACCGGGTCCACGATCCGGCTCTCCAGGTTCGGCATGGTCCGGCCCACGGTCTCGGTGCGCTGGGCCATGGTGTCCACGCTCCGGGTCATCGTGGACACCGGCGAGGTCTCCGTCATGCCGTAGCAAATGGCGACGTCTTTCATGTTCATTTCCGTGATGACCCGGTTCATCACCTCGATGGGACACAGCGAGCCGGCCATGACGCCCGTGCGCAGTGTGGAGAGGTCGTAGGAGGCGAAGTCCGGCAAGGCGAGCTCGGCGATGAACATGGTCGGCACGCCGTACAGCGAGGTTCCGCCGAAGTCCTGCACAGCTTCCAGCGCCCCGGCCGGCGAGAACGACCGGCCGGGGATGATGGTGGCGGCCCCGTGGCTGAGCGCCGCGAGGTTCCCGATCACCATGCCGAAGCAGTGATAGAAGGGCACCGGGATCACCACGCGGTCGTGTTCCGTGTAGCCCAGCTGCTCGCCGATCGAAAAGCCGTTGTTAAGGATGTTGTGGTGCGTCAGCGTGGCGCCCTTCGGGAACCCCGTGGTGCCGGAGGTGTACTGCAGATTGACGGGATCCTGCGCGTCCAGTGCCGCCATGCGCGCTTTCAGCTCGGAGTGTCCGACGTCGTCGGCCCGCTTGAGCAGCTCGGCATAGGTGCGCTCCGCCTCAGTGCCGGGTTCGCCGGCGGTCAGCCCGTCCAGGCCGGCGTCCGGGAGGAAGACCAGCTCGCGCAGGCCCGGGCACGCCGCCAGCGCCTGCCGCGCCATCGCTGTGTAGTCGCTGTTCCGGTCCGACGGCGCGCTGACCAGCATGCGCATGCCGTTCTGGGTGACCACAAACTCGAGCTCATGGCTGCGGTAGGCGGGGTTGACGTTGACCAGGATCGCCCCGACCTTCGCGGTGGCGTACTGCAGGATGGTCCACTCGGCGCAGTTGGGGCTCCAGATGCCGATCCGCTCGCCCTTCGCGACGCCCAGGGCGAGGAGCGCACGTGCCAGCCGGTCGACGTCGTCGTTCAACTTGGTGTAACTCCACCGCCGGGCCTCTTCGCCGGGTACCGCGGCCGCCTCGATCAGGGCATCGTGGTACGGGAACCGCGCCGCGATCCGTTCGAAGTTCGCACCAATGGTTTCCTCGAGCAGCGGGACGTCAGTGTCCCCGGCTGTGTAAGCAAGCATGGTGTGACGCTACCAACAGTGCGGAGGCAAAAGAAGAGCAAAGCTTGGAAGTCCTATGAAATCTTGGGTCATGTTCCGGCGCCTGCCCGGCAGCCCGGTAGGGTGATTGCCATGAGTGCACCCGTTGACCTTCAGGCCATTTTCATCCCCAACGACGGCGAATTCTTCCGCGTGAAGCTCGCCCTGGACATCGCGATCGACGAGGTGGTCAACGAGCCCGGCTGCATCCGCTACGAGCTCACCGAGGCCAGCGAGGACAAGCTCGTCCTGACCGAACGGTGGGCCAGCCAGGCGGACCTGGACAAGCACTCCAAGGGCACGGCCGTCCAGGACCTCAACGAATCCCTCAGCGCGCTGCTGGCCGAGCCGGTCAAGCTCGAAAGGCTCTAACCCACGCTTCCAACCACTACGCGGGGCCACTCCGCGCCCATCCCTGAGGGATTTATGGGCGCGGAGTGACCCCGCGTTGGTTAAGCCTGGGATTAAGCCGTGGAGGTTCAGGCCTCCGGGATCTGGGTGCCGTCCTGCTTGGCCGCAGCCGCGGCGGCCTCGGCCTGGGACCGGGCCACGTGGGCGTGGACTTCTTCCATGTCCAGGGCCTTGACGGCGTCGACCACCTGCTCGAGCTGCTGCGCGTTCAGTGCGCCAGGCTGCGAGAACACCAGGACCTTTTCGCGGAAGGCCATCAGCGTGGGAATCGACGTGATGCCGGCCTCGGCGGCGAGCTGCTGCTCGGCTTCGGTGTCGACCTTGGAGAAGACGACATCCGGGTGCTTCTCTGAGATCGCCGAGTACGTGGGGCCGAACTGCTTGCACGGGCCGCACCATTCGGCCCAGAAATCGACGAGGACAATGTCGTTATCCTCGACTGTCGATGCGAACTGTTCACCTGTGATGTCTACGGTAGCCATGAGTCAACGGTACGGGAGCGGGCGCGGATTGTCCCCGGCATTTCGCTGTTGGCACATCCGGGCGGGGCTGTAGGCAGGTCACGCCCAGGCGTGCGGGCCCGGACGCCTGGCGCCGGGCAGGGCGTTGGTTTCGCGCCATTCGTGGATCCACCCGGGCAGCTCCAGATCCGCCGGCGGGGCGCCGAACTCGCGGATGATCTCCTCCTGGCTGACGGGCTTGCCCTTGCTCAGAAGCCGGGTGGCGATATAGGCCCGCGCGTACACTTCGCCGTCCACCACCATCCGCTGCTCGAAGTAGATGGCTTTCGAGTCCAGGCCGATGATCCGGGATTCGATCGTGTACTGCTGCCAGAGCTGCAGCGAACGGCGGAACGCGATGGTCTCCCCCGCCGCGACCGGGGTCCAGCCCCGGCGGCGCATCTTCTTCCAGGTGCCGCTGCGGGCCATGAGATCGAAGCGCCCGAGGTCCATGAGTGAGAAGTACATGCCGTTGTTGACGTGGAGGGCGATGTCGATGTCCGTGGGCAGGACCCGCAGCGGCAGCGAGGAGTTGTCCCAGATGCTCAGCGGTGAGCGGCGTGAGGACGTGAACAGCAGCAGGAGAGTCCGGAACAGGAGATGCATGAGTCATATGTTACCCGCGGGTAACAAGTGTGCCAAGGGGTGGGTGCCGGAACCTAGCTGGCTATAGGTCGTGTCAAGTGCATGCTCCGGGCATGACAGTGCGCGCCGCATGTTTGGCCGGGCGTTCTGACGTGTCTGTGGGGTGGCGGTTTGGTTGGCTGGCCCGGCGTGATTCCAAGGGCGCCCACGCTGACTTATTCGACCTCGGCGGTTGCCGGGTCATCTGGCGTCGTTCGGGCTGCCCAAGGGCGAAGGGCCGGGCGCCAAGCTAGGTGCGGCGTAACGCGGGAAGCGTCCGCCATAGCTGTATCGGCGTCTGGTCCGGCCCTTCGTCGGTTCCAGCGTCTCACCGCCGGCCTGGGTTGTGAAGGGATCCTGCGGGCACCTCCGTGGGTTCCGTGAGGGGGATTTCCGGCTGGCATCATGGTGTGCCGCGGCTTGTCACTTCCAGCGGCCGGGGTCGTAGGTGGCCTGGTCCCGGACCATGGCGTAGGCGATCCGTGATGCGCGGTGCGCCATCGCGCAGGCGATGACGCCGCCGTGCTTGCCTCTGGTCCTGAGCGCCGCGGCGTAGGTCCGGCTGGGCGCGTCGTTGAACCAGAGCCCCATGCCGAGATCGATCAAGGCCCGGCGTAGGGCCACGTTGCCTTCCCTGCTGATGGATCCGTCGCGTCGTTTGCCTGCCGATTCGTACTGGGTGGGGGACAGACCCGATGCCCGGTAGATCTGTGACGGCCCGGGCCAGCGGTGCGGGTCGCCCAGGGCGCCGCCGTAGTTGCCGGCGCGGACCACACCCCAGCCCGGGGTCGTGGTGAGCGTCGCGAACGGGCTCAACGGAAGCAACCGGGCGAACTCTGCCTCGGATGCGTCGATCTGCGCGGTGAGCTCGGTCAGCAGGTCCAGATCGGCGGCCAGCACCTGCCGGGCCACGGCTGCGTCCGCCGTGGTCAGCGCGTCGCGGGCGGCACGGACGAGCCGTTCGGCCAGCGGCTGCCGAACGTGGAGGCCGCGGACGGCGGCGAACCGGATGAACCGGGCGGTGCCCAGCGCGGCGAGCCGCTTCGGGTCGGTGAATTCAGCAGCGATGAGCCTTCCCACTTTGGTGCCGAGCACGTCCGGCAGGACCAGCGTCAGCCCGGGGAAGGCCCGGTCCAGCTGGCCCAGCAGCTGGTTCTTCGTCGCGGTCCGCGCCTGAACCCTGCGGGTCCGGTGCGCCGCCCACGCGCCGAGTTCACCGATCACAGCCTCGCGCGCAGTCACAGGAAGGCCCCTGCCGCTGAGGACCAGCTCGGTGATCGCTTCCAGATCCAGGGCATCGGTCTTGATGCGCCGGCGTCCCTGGACCCTGCGCTGCTCGGCCACGTGCGCGGGATTCAGCTCCAGAACCTGCCAGTCCGCGGGCCACACGGACGGGGTGAGCAGCGGCCGGTGGTAATGCCCGGCAGCTTCGATCCCGACTCTCACGGGAACATCCATCCCGGCCAGCCTGCTTTTGATCAGAGTGAGGATCCCGTCCAGGCCCCGTCCGGTCATCTCGAAGTCCACCGGACCCAACAGGCGRTGCCGGGCGGCATCGGTGACCGACAACGCGACCGTCCTCTTGCCAACGTCGACAGCAACAACAACGGGTGAWTCACCGGTCACCACGCCCTGAACAGACATAACAAACACCTCCGAAGGTGTCGGGAGGATCCCGCGGATCAACCTCAGGTCCTCAAAGGAATCTGATACATCCCGTCCTGACATCTCCGGAGGTGTTTGTGAAGGACAGACTCAACTCATATCAGCTGTACTGTGCAGGCAGATCACTTCCATTCGCGCTCAACCTGCTTACGACGGAACTCAAGGTCTGCTGCTTCCACGTCCACCAGCCTTGGGCTCAATAAGAACGGCTAAGTGCCCGGCCGACCGTGGCATACCGCCGCCCCGTCCGCAAGCCACGACGTCCGACCGTAAGCAAGCGCGCCCCGAACCACTCGTTGCCGCCAGAACCTTGTCTCCCGTATGCCACCACCAGGCTGGATTGAATCGGCTCGGACGGGGCCGACTCCTCACTTGTCACATGTCCGCGAGCGCCGACCCCGGGTTCTCCATCGCGTCCGCGACGTAGCGCAGGAAGCCGCCGGCCGCGCCGCCGTCGCACACCCGGTGGTCGAATGTGAGAGTCAGCTCGGTGACCTTGCGGACCGCGAGCTCGCCGTTGACCACCCAGGGCTTGTCAATGATCCGCCCGACACCGAGGATCCCCACTTCGGGGTGGTTGATGATCGCGGCGGAACCGTCCACCCCGAACACGCCGTAGTTGTTCAGCGTGAACGTGCCGCTGCCCAGTTCCGCCGGGGTCGCTTTGCCCTCGCGCACGACGGCGGTGAGGCGGCGGATCTCGGCGTCCAGTTCGCGGGCGCTGAGCTTGTCCGCGTTCCGCACCGACGGCACCATCAGTCCGCGGTCGGTCTGCGCCGCGAACCCGAGGTTGACGCCGTCGAAGGCCACAATCTCCTGCATCGCGCCGCCCGCGGCATCCTCGGTGGTCACGATCCGGGTGTTGAGCTCCGGGAACTTCTTGAGCCCGGCAGTAACGAACCGTGCGATGAAGGCAAGCAGGCCCGGGGTGTTGTGCGGGTCCGCCTTTTTCAGCGCGGCACGCATCTCCACCAGCGCAGTGGCGTCCACGTCCACCCACACCGTGGCTTCCGGGATCTCGGAGCGGCTGCGCGACATGTTCGCCGCGACGGCCTTCCTCACGCCCCGGACCGCCGTGCGTCCGGAAATGCCCAGACCGGTGCGCGCGTCGGTGCCGGAACCCGCGGCAGGCGCGGCCGGTGCGGCAGACTCCGCAGCAGCCGGACGCTCAACCACCGGCGACGGCTTGATGACGGCCTCGACATCGCGCCGCATGATGAGCCCGCTGGCCCCCGAGCCCTGGAGTTCCCCCAAATCAACCCCATGGTCGCGCGCCATCCGGCGAACCAGCGGAGAAATAACGGCCCCCAATTTCCCGGGAACCCGGGTGCGCAGCAGCACCAGGTCATCGGCAGCCTTCTCGGCAGCAGAGACCCCGGAAACCGACTCGGCCCCCGCAGCCCGCTTAGGAGCCCGGGTCCGCCGGGCAACCCCATGCCCGCCAGGAGTCCCATAACCGATCAGGACATTCCCGGACCCGGCCTTCTCCTCCTCGCGGTAAGCCTCAGCGGCAACAGCAGCAGGCGAGTCGGCAACGACACCAGCCGGCGCAGGCGATGCCGCCCCGGGAGTGGCATCCAAGGAACCGGACGAGGGACCCGATGCGAGCTTGCGAGCATTGGGAAGTCCGGGGCCGCTGTCGGAGCCGACGGCATCGTCCGCAGGACGAATGCCGTCCGGCGAAGGGGCGGGGGCGGCATCGCCTGCGGCGGCGCCCACGGCGGAAACGGAACCAACCGGCATCACCGAGATCAGCGGCTTGCCGACGTCGAGCGTCTGGCCGGGCTCGCCGTGCAGGATGGCCACGGTGCCGGCGTACGGGGAGGGCACCTCGACCATGGACTTGGCGGTCTCCACCTCGGCGATCGGCTGGTCCACGCGGATCTCGTCGCCCACGGCCACGAGCCAGTTCACGAGCTCGGCTTCGGTGAGGCCTTCGCCCAGGTCCGGCAGGAGGAATACTTTCGGTTCGCTCATGGTCAGTCTTCCCACTGGAGGTCGTCAACGGCGTCGAGGATGCGGTCCACACCGGGCAGGTAGTAGGGCTCGAGCTTCGGCGCCGGGTAGGGCACGTCGAAGCCGGTGACGCGGCGGATCGGCGCGGCCAGGTGGTGGAAGCAGCGTTCCTGGACCCGGGCGACGATTTCCGAGGCCACGGACGCGAAGCCGTGGGCCTCGGCGATCACGACGGCGCGGCCGGTCTTGCGGACCGAGGCGCAGACGGTCTCGTCATCGAACGGCACGATCGAGCGGACGTCGATCACTTCCAGCGAGCGGCCTTCCTCGGCGGCGGCGGCCGCTGCGGCGAGCGCCGTCGGAACGGACGGGCCGTAGGCGATCAGCGTGGCGTCGGTGCCGGGGCGGGCGACGGCGGCCCGGCCCTCGGAGGACGTGCCGCGCTCGGTGTTCGCGGCGTGCTCGGCGCGCAGCGCGTCCAGGTCCACCTGGTCCTTGGACCAGTACAGCTTCTTCGGTTCCATGAACATGACGGGGTCATCGGAGTCGATGGCTTCGCGGAGCATCCGGTAGCCGTCGGCCACGGTGGCCGGGGTGAAGACCTTCAGGCCGGCGGTGTGCGCGTAGTAGGCCTCGGACGAGTCGCAGTGGTGCTCCACTCCCCCGATGCCGCCGGCGTACGGGACCCGGATGACCATGGGCAGCTTCACGGCGCCCTTGGTGCGGTTGTGCATCTTGGCGACGTGGCTGACGATCTGTTCGAAGGCCGGGTACGCGAACGCGTCGAACTGCATTTCGATGACCGGGCGCATGCCGTTCATTGCCATGCCGACGGCCATGCCGACGATGCCGGATTCGGCCAGCGGGGTGTCGAAGCAGCGGCTCGTGCCAAAGGTCTTGGTGAGCCCGTCCGTGATGCGGAAGACGCCGCCGAGCATGCCGACGTCCTCGCCGAAGACCAGGACCGAGGGGTCCGCGTGCATGGCGTCCGCCATCGCGGTATTCAGGGCCTTGGCCAGGGTGATGGTCTGCGGGCCGGCCTGCTCGGCCGCAACAGCAGCCTTGGCGGCGGCGCGGGCGGTCGCGGCGCTGACGTTGCCGTTCGCCTCGGAGGACGTGGTGATGGTGGGGCTCATTTCCCGGCCTCCCTTGAGATGGATGCGGCGTCGCGGGCCAGTTCGTCGGCGAGCATGGCGGACTGTTCTTTCAGCTGTGGTGTGGGGGTGGAGAAGACGTACTTGAAGAGATCCTGCGGTTCCACCGGAACCTCTTCGCTGAGGCCTTCGCGCAGCTGCGTGGCTACCGCCTCTGCCTTTTCGGCGATCGCGGCGGCGCGGTCGTCGTCCAGCAGGCCGCGGTCCGTCAGGTAGGTCTGCATCCGGCTCAGCGGGTCCTTCGCCACCCATTCGGCGACTTCGCTGTCCTGCCGGTAGCGGGTGGCATCATCGGCGTTGGTGTGCGCCTGCATCCGGTAGGTGTGCGCCTCCACCAGCAGCGGGCAGGAACCTTCCCGGGCGAGCTTGACGGCCCGGCCGAGGACGGCGAGCAGGGCCACGATGTCGTTGCCGTCCACGCGTTCGCCGGCCATGCCGTAGCCCACGGCCTTGTGGGCCAGGGAGGGCGCAACGGACTGGTGCGCCAGCGGCACGGAGATCGCGTACTGGTTGTTCTGGACGAAGAAGACCACGGGCAGGTGGAAGACGGCGGCGAAGTTCAGGGCCTCGTGGAAATCGCCTTCGCTCGTGGCGCCGTCGCCGCACATGGCCAGGACCACGGTGTCCTCGCCGCGCAACTTGGCGGCGTGCGCAACGCCGACGCCGTGCAGCAGCTGGGTGGTCAGCGGGGTGCACTGGATGCCGACCTTGTTCTTGGCGGGGTCGTAACCGCCGTGCCAGTCGCCGCGGAAGAGCGTCATCGTCTGGACCGGATCCACGCCCCGGGCCATCACGGCCACGGAGTCGCGGTAGGTGGGGAACAGCCAGTCACCCTCGGAAAGGCACAGTGCTGCGGCAACCTGGCACGCCTCCTGGCCGTGGCTTGAGGGGTAGACGGCCATGCGGCCCTGCCGGACCAGCGCGGAGTTCTGGTCATTGACGCGGCGGCCGATGACGAGCTGCTCGTAGGCGGCCATCAGTTCGGCTTCGCTGGGCAGGCTGTACTCGTGCCCCGGCTGGGTGCCCTGTTCCGTGTGGGGATTCAGGGTTCCGTCCGGGCCCACCATCTGGATCTGGTGGCGTGCGGGCAGCATGTAGTCCTCAACGGTGATACCGAACTTGCTCACGGCATCACCGGCTGGATCTTGTTGCGCGGCCTGCTGCGCAGCTGGCTGCGCCGCGTGGTCTGCGGAGATCGTCATTGGTCCGTCCTTCTGTAGCCACTAATCTTTCCCAGTATGCCTCCAGCCGCTGTTTCGTATCCACCTCTGTGGTGAATCGTGGAGATGTCCACAAATTTGCCCTAGTCTGGAAGACAAATCGTAAGTGTGAGCTGGATTACCGGCGGGGGTCGTAGACGAATGGCAGAGCTCGAATCGGAGCAGGTGGCGGTGCCGCTGGACGATGTGGACCGGAACATCATCGCGGAGCTGACCCGGGACGGCCGGATGTCGGTGACACAGGTGGCCGAGAACGTCCACATTTCCCGCGCCCACGCCTACACCCGCATCGCCCGGCTCACGGGCGAAGGCGTCCTGACCAAGTTCACCGCCCTGGTGGATCCCATCAAAGCCGGGCTGAAGTCTTCTGCCTACGTCACGCTGAAAGTGCGCCAGCATTCCTGGCGCGAGCTGCGTGAACTCCTGCGTGCGATCCCCGAGGTCCATCACATCGCTCTGGTCGGCGGGGACTTCGATGTCATCCTGCTGGTGCGCGCCGTGGACAACATCGACCTTCGCCGGGTGATCTTCGATCAGCTGCAGTCCATGCCCGGAGTCCTGGACACCCAGACGTTCCTGGTGTTCGAGGACCTGGACACGCGGTGACGGTGTCCGTCTAATGTAGCGCAACTCTCATGGGTCACCCTGATCGACACCGCGACGGCCCGTCAGACGATCATTGGCCACGTGAGTTCGCGATTTGATGCCAGCCGCTTCAGGGCGGTCATCGCTGGCCAACTGCTGGCTCCGGCGGGAGCCACGACTCAGACTCGGCTTTTGGCATCTTACACATGCGGGCTGATCCCGCTGCGGAGACCGGTGACGCACCTAGCGACCAAGCGCAATACACGAACGCCAACGCGATGGGTTGGACCATGAGCGGTCAGCCACATGCCAGATTCCACGCCCGATCTAAGGCAGTACAATTGCGGTGACCGCACGCATGTTGCTGTTGACGGGTCGTGCCAGAAGGCGGCCTATGCAATCGACTCAGGGGGACCTCGATTTGGACCTACGCGATTACCTTCGCATTGCCCGCCGTAGTTGGATCTTGATCGTTGCCTCGACACTTATCGGGCTATTGGTTGCCGGGGCCGCGTCAGCGCTCACACAACCGACATACACGGCGAAGACCCAACTATTCGTGGCGATTCAAAGCTCAGGCTCCGTGCAGGAACTCCAGCAGGGCAACACGTTCAGCCAGGCCCGTGTTCAGTCGTATGTTAAAACAGTGGCCTCCCCCGTGGTCCTACAGCCTGTCATCGACTCGCTTGGGTTGACGATGTCCGCTGACGTGCTGGCGTCGCGGGTAGAGGCCAAGACCGACCTCAACACTGTTCTCATCGACATCGAGGTCTCGGATGGATCGCCCGTTCAGGCAGCGGCGATCGCGCAGGCTGTAGCCAAGAGTCTCATAGCGGCGGTGGATATGCTGGAGAGACCGAAAAACGGTGGCAGCTCGCCCGTAAGTCTCTCCATAATCAAGCCCGCCACCGCGCCGGTCGGGCCGTCTGCACCGAACACACGTATGAACTTGGTGCTCGGGTTCCTGGTGGGGTTGTCAATTGGTGCGGGATCGGCAATCCTGCGAGCCACTCTCGACAACCGCATTCGGGGCGAGGCGGACCTTCGCCGCGTAACTGCCGCCCCACTGTTGGGGGCAATTTCGTTCGATACAGATGCGACCAAGAAGCCGCTCTTGACGCAGGCGCCACCCCAAAGCCCCCGTGCCGAATCCTTCCGACAACTGCGAACAAACCTTCAGTTCGCAAATGTGGCAGGCCACGGGAGAACTGTCCTCGTTACTTCGTCCCTGCCGGGAGAGGGCAAGAGTACGACGGCTACTAACCTAGCCATCGCATTGGCTGAGGCTGGCCAGTCAGTGTGTTTAGTAGACGCTGACCTGCGGCGTCCCATGGTGAGCGACTATCTGGGGCTTGAACGGAACGCTGGTTTGACCACAGCGCTGGTTGGAGCGTCTGATGTCAATGAACTCTTGCAGCCCTGGGGGGAAGACAGGCTCTACGTTCTAACATCGGGACGGATTCCTCCAAACCCCAGCGAACTGCTTGGTTCGTCGGAGATGCAGAACCTGATTGGACGGCTGGAGCAAACATTCGACATGGTAATCATCGATGCCCCTCCCCTGCTACCCGTTACTGACGCCGCAGTGCTTTCTCAGCACGTTGGCGGTGTGGTGTTGGTGGCCAGCGTCCAAAGAGTTCGCCAAGACGAACTGGAGAAGTCTCTGGCCGCCCTCACCTTGGTCGGAGCCAAGCTCCTGGGAGTCGTCCTAAACCGTCTGCCGGCGAAGGGTCCAGACGCATACGGCTACGGCTACTACTCAAATATGGAATCTTCAAAATCGCGCGTCCGTCGCGCTGAAAACCAGGATAGCCAACACCCGCTTCAAGGTGTGGGACAGCTCGACAACGACTGGTCTGACGATTTCGACACAAGCCCCCCATCAGGCGATATGAGGCCTGCAACAGTATTCCCTCCCTCACGCGTACGAGGTAGCTAGAGTGAGTGCCTGAAAGTCGGTGGATCCGGAGTCGGCCTCACACACCAGGCGGTGCCTGAGGGGAGGATGATCATGAGCGAACCCACGGAGCCCATGGCGATGGGATGGATCAGCAAGAGTTAGCGCAGCAGTGCCTGCCCCACGCCAGGGCGAAGGGAATCGAACTCGCCGAAAGAGCTGTTCAACCGGCTTACCAATACCGTCCTGGAGACCGTTCTGGAAGCGGAGCGGGACAAGCACTTCGGATAGGGAACATACGGCGTGGCCGACCGTCACAGCGGGGAATCCCGGCGCAATAACGGCGAGGGTCGAATCGAACGATGCGACCATCCAGCATCTGAAACGTACGGGCAAACGGTTCGTCAATGGCCAAACCTTTACGACCCGCATAAGGCTCACAGGCGCCGCCAGTACGTCGATCTGATAATCCACCACGCAGCGGAAATCACTACGAACCGCTGAGGGCCTCATCGGGGACTGGCTCTCGGCTCCCGCCTGGCTCTTGGGCGGGCACGTCTTCGGTATCGGCCCCTCGTCCGCGCCACGGAAGGGCCTGATGATGTGGCTTCCATATACGCTTTCTCGGTCGAACAGTTCGACCTGCTGTCTCTGGCCGACCAGTTCGTGACTGAGCCCCTTCCCGGCCTTCGACCAGGCCCAGGACCTGCCCGGTGTCCACATCGACGACGGTCGTCATCCACGGTTTATGCCGCGGTGCGCGCCGTACTTGGACCAGAGGACATCCACGGAGCCGGCGGCCGGGGCGTTCCCTGCGCCAGTGGCAGCGTCAGTCGCCAGGGCTTCGGACGTTGTTGTACACGGCAGCCCAACTACGAATCGATTCTTCTTTCGCCCAGTCATCTAGGAAGCGCTCCCGTGAACCGCGGCGAACCCGCTTCTCGGACAAGAAACTCAAGCAGACCCTGGACTGCTAACAGGGCCCAACGCAGGTCCACACCAAAGGCGCCGCCAGACTCGTCCCACTTGCCGTGACAATACCTGCGGACAAAAGCACCCTACTGATGCTCACTTGGAGCCTTACACCACCAAACCGATTCGGCGTCACTCCGCTAGGTTGACGCCCGGACGGAGCTCCGCTCCCAACGGAATCGCACTAGGTGCCGACGCTCCATGGGAGAAGCTCGACGTGAAATTGGGGGCGGGTCTCATTGAAAGAATTCCGAACACGAGACCAAGCAGGGCCGGCCACCGTGAAGTTGTCATCATGAACGGCGCAGTAAAAGAGGCAATAACGTAGATCGGGACAAAGAATGCGGCACCGAAACGGATTCGTGAAAATTGCGAGTTCCGTCGCAATATTACTTGGGCCGAAGACCAGCTGAAGATACAGATCAGGGCGATGCTTATCAGAAGCCCAAACAATCCGAAACGGAGCCAGTTGAGCAGTATTTCATTGTGAACATATATAGTCTCCCCCCGAGTAACCAGGCCCGGAAGTTGGGGAGAGACTGGCCCATATCCCCATGGGTTGGCTACCGCATGCTCCAGACCAATAATGATGTCGTCGGCGTGTCCTTGAGTGGACCCGTCGGAGGCGGACCCGTCAAGTGTTTCGTACGATAAAACCATGCGATCCCAGAAGGAAATGAGGAGATCTTGGACTGTCAGAAGAGCCAATATGACCAGTCCGGCTAATGGAATCAGTGCGCGGACCATCACCTTGCGAAAAGCCGGGCTTATGAACGCCGTCACGATGAGCGTCAAGGCTAATGCCAGCAGCACAGACCGCCTAAAGGACACCAGCAGAACCACAGCAGCCCCCACGGCGACTACCATGCTGGGAGTTGAACGCCCTTTCTGTCGGAGAACCGCCAACAGGATGGCTGCAGCGACTGCCGCGGTTGCAGTGTCATAGTAGACGAGTTGGCCGCCCAAGCTAAGGCCCCCGCCCGAAAGAGCAACAGGCAACCCTAAAACTGCCAACCCGACTATTGCGGCCCCAATTGCCAACTCGAATTTTTTACCGGACAGCTCAGGGCGAGAATTCGCGCCAACGATCCAAGCGAGGACGAATACTACGAGCGGACGAGTGACTTGCCCGAAAACGGAGGTGACACTCAACCCGGCAAGGAGACCTAGGACTATAGAGACACCGATAAAGACTATAATCCCAACCAACGGCTTACGATCAATCACATCTTTTGACTGGCTGGAAACGTCTCGCTTCATGATCGCCGAGATCGCGGCCACGAATAAGAGGAAGAATGCCATGGGAAGGCTTCCGAATTCGACATAGTAGAGCTCGTGGCCGAGGACCGTAAGTCCGCTTTGTCCGAATTTTGGATTGATTTCTTGGCACACCATGAATGCAATCACGGACACCAGAAGTGGCTGCCAGAATAGAAGTATACCTCCGACAATGACCCCCAGTGCGATCAGCCCCACCTGCGTGGTCACACCGAAGGCGGCGAAAGCTGAGGC
>NZ_JBFTZW010000029.1:0-35202 GCF_056406555.1 Arthrobacter sp. P1_B4 | reverse complement strand
GTGGAAGAGGTGGGCACCGTAGCGGTGCACCTCAATGCCGGTCTGCTCTTCCTTTTCGCTGTAGGCGTTGCCGCCAATGTGGTGCCGGCGGTCGATGACGACTACCTTCAAGCCCAGCTCAGTGGCGGCCTGTTCTGCGATTGTCAGGCCGAAAAAGCCCGACCCTACGATGACGAGGTCAGCGGTCACAAACTCTCCTGGTTCGAATGCGGGCAGCGCAATGTTGTGCATTGTCTGCTGGTCTAGCCTACCTGAGACCCTGTGGGTACCGGCGAATCGCGGCTGGCCCAGCGATCAGATGCCACCCCCGTCACGGGTCCGGGAGCCCCGCATGGCGGGGGCAGCGGCGCCGCTCCGAAGCGTTTTCCACATGGATCATTTTCCCCGGCACTGCCGGGCCGGAGTCTCCCTACTGTGGAACCGGACCCGTGGAACAGGACCCGTGGAACCGGACGGCCGCTCGGAAAGGATGCCGCGGATGATTTACCACTGCACTCTCGCGCCCAGCAGCCTGATGCAGCGCGCCCCCGCAGCCGGTACGACGCCGGACGGGCAGCTCATTGAGCTCTCCGTCGAGGTCCCCGACCCGTGCCCGGGCGCGGATCTGGAGGCTGCCGTCGCCCGGCGCTACGGGACCGGTGAGCTGTCGGTCCGGGGAGCTCCGGTCGCCGTCATGACCGTTGGCGTGCCTCCCCTGGTCCAGGGTGCTGTGCTGGTTGAGGGTGCTGTGCTGGTTGAGGGTGCTGGGCCGGTTGAGGGTGCTGGGCCGGTTGAGGGTGCTGGGCTCGTGACGGGATCGGGCGCGGCATTCCGCTCCGGGCCGGGCCAACGGCACGCTGCCACGTTGCTGCTCGCCGTGGACAGCGGTCCCGGCGCGGGCACGCTTGTCGCCCTGCGGCGGGGAAGGTTCCGGATCGGACGCGCCGGCACCGAGGTCGTGATCCCTGATGCCGCGCTCTCCCGGGAGCACGCGCGCCTGGACGTGGCGGACTCGGACGTCACGATCATGGACCTCGGCAGTGCGAACGGTACCAGCGTCGATGGCCGGAGCGTGCGAAAGGCCCCGGTGACCACGGCGTCCTCGATCCGCTGCGGCGACTCCACTATCTCGCTCCGGCTCTGGCCATCGGGTGTGCCCCGTGCTGCCCCGGACGCCGTGACGTCGCTGGCAGGCTCCAGCGTTGCCGCGCCGCTGGTTGTCCGCGGCACCGCCGCCCCAGGCCACCGCGCCGCCATGGCGCTGGCCGCGGTGCTGCCGCTCCTGGTCGGCGTCGGCCTGGCATTTCTCACCGGCATGTGGATGTTCTTGGCCTTCACCGCAGTCTCTGGCGTGTCCGTCCTGGTCCCGTTTCTTTCGGGCCGCCGCCAGCGCCGCGAGTTCCAGGCCGCTGTGGCGGGGGCCGCCCTGCAGGACAGGGAACGACGCCGGCACGCCGCACCCTCCGCGGCTGACCTGACCATTAGTTGCGCGGCTGCGGTGCCCCCCACAGCCCGTGCGCCTGGCGGGGAGCCGCCGGACATCTGCCTGCGGCTCGGGCTGGCGGAACAGAGCGCGAACATCCGGCCCGAACCACCCGACGCCGGCTTTCGGCCACCGCCGCTCGGCCAGGTGCCCCTGACCTTGGACCCGGTCCCGGCGGTGGTGACCGTCCACGGCCCCGCGCCCGCGACGGCCGGACTGATGCGCTCGTTCATCCTGCAACTGGCCGCCTATCCCCTGGCGGAGAGCACCCGACTGCTGTTGCATGGCCCGGCGGACACGGTGCCGTTGCCGGCCCGCTTCCTGCCCGGCGTCACACTGTCCGCGAACGACGCCACCACTGCGGCCGTGCTTGCCGGCGATCCCGGCGGCCCCGGCAGTCCCGGCAGTCCCGGCGGTCCCGGCGGTCCCGGGGATCCAGGCGGACCAGGCGGTCCTCCGGTTCATGGCGAAGGATTCGACCGCGGTGTCCTCATTCTTTGGAACACTCCGGCGCAGTCAGGTGCCGCACCCGGTCCGGGCGCTGCTGGAGCCGGCCCGCCATTCAGGGCAATGGCGGCGACGCACGGATGGAGGGTGATCGAGTGCTCGCCGGAGCCCGGTTCCGGCGTACACCCTGGCATTGTCCTCGGCCGGCGCGGCGCCCTGATCAGGCCTGGGTCCCCGCCCGTGGACTTCGTGCCGGATCTGGTCCCGGCCGAGGTCTTTGACCGCTTTTGCCGTGGGTTCAGTGCCGCACGGCGTACGCCGGCGACTCCCCCGCCGGCCATCCCGCATCATTGCAGCCTGTCAGACGTCCTTCCCCTCGCTGCACAGGACATTTCCCGGCGCTGGTCCCGGAGCGGCGCGGAGACCGGGCTGGGTACGCCCGTCGGCGCAGCGGTCCGGGGTGCCGTGCGGATCGACCTGAAGGCTGACGGTCCGCACTTCCTGGTCGCGGGGACCACGGGTTCCGGAAAGTCGGAGTTCTTGCGGACTCTTGCCGCCGGCCTCGCGGCCAGCCATCCGCCGGACCGGGTCAACCTGCTCTTCATAGATTTCAAGGGCGGCTCCGGCTTGGGCCCACTCACCGGCCTCCCGCACTGCGTCGGCATGCTGACCGATCTGGGCGCTGCGCAGGTGGAGCGCACATTGGTTTCCCTGCGGGCCGAGGTCCGCAGGAGGGAGGAACTGCTCGCCCGGGCCAATGCCCCGGATCTCGCGGCCTACGAGGCGTCACCGGCCGCCGGACCGCCAGTCCCCTCTCTGGTCATCATCGTTGACGAGTTCAGGATCCTGGTGGACGAAGCGCCCGGCGCCCTCGCCGAGCTTATGAGGATTGCCGCCATCGGCCGGTCACTGGGGATACACCTCATCATGGCCACCCAGCGCCCGCAGGGAGCCCTGAACGCCGACATCAGGGCCAACGTCACCACATGCATCGCGCTCCGGGTCCAGTCCGGCCCCGAATCCTATGACGTGATGGGCTCCGGGCTCGCGGCCGCGATTCCCATCGCACGCCCCGGGCGGGCATTCCTGATCCGCGGTGCGCAAGCTCCGGAGGAATTCCAGACGGCCACCCTGACGCCCCGGGCCGACCCGCGGTCACCCGGGACGGTCACGGTTCGCACGGCCACGGACGAGCTAACCCGGCCACCGGCAGCCGCCGGTTTCCGGTCCGACGGCTCCGCCGGACGCGAAGCAGACGACGGCGCGGTCCTTGCACCGCTTCCGGCTCCGGCCCTGACTCCGGCCTTGGCTCCGGCACATGGGGCGGCGGCGCTGATCGACGCCGCTGCGGCCGTGTGGCAGGGTCTCGGCACACGAACGCCCCGCCGGCCGGTGGCAGATCCGCTGCCCGCCCTGCTGCCGCACCCAGGTTCCGGGCCCGCCGGGCGGGACATAGTCCGGCTGGGGCGGGTGGACCTGCCGGAACTCCAACGCGTCACGGAGCTGGGCTGGAGTCCCGCCGGCCATGGGCATCTGGGCCTTGTCGGCGCTGAAACCGGCGCCGGGGACCGAATATTGGCCCTCGCAGTTGAGCAGCTTCTGGCCGGCAGGGTGGAGTCGCACCTGTACATACTTGACGCCGCCGGCGCCTTCAGCGGCACCGCAGCGGAATCCCGGGTCGGCGCCGTAGCCGGCCTGCACGAAGTGCGCCGGGCTGCCAGGGTGCTGCGGCGGGTCGCCGAAGAAGCCACGTCACGGCTGGGTGCGCCTGCGGGCCGGCCGCGGCCCGGGCTGGTTCTGGTGGTCAGCGGCTGGGGCGCCTGGGTTTCGGCATTCCGGTCCGGGCCGCTGGCCTGGGCAGAAGACCTCGTTCATGACATCGTGCGGGACGGTTCCCTGGCAGGGATCACTGTCCTCGTCTCCGGCGGGCGTGAGCTGGTGACCGCGAGGTTCTTCGCTGGCCTGCCCAACCGGATTTTCTTCCCTTTAGGTTCTACCGACGAAGGCCACCTCGCATGGCCGCGGCTTCCGGCGCTGGAACCGGTCCCCGGCCGCGTGGCCGTGTTCGGCGCCTTCGTTCCCACGCCTCTTGCGACCGGGCACGCCGCCCAGCTGTTCGAACCAGCGGCCGCTGGCGGGCCGCGTCCCACGAGTGGGGCCGTGTCGAAGAGGCCCTTCCGGGTGGACGCGCTGCCCGGGTCGGTGACCGTGGACGAGGTGCTGGCCCGGTGCGGCTCCGGTCCAGGGCGGAGGACTCGTGGGCCTGCTGCCGGGCCCGGCGCCATGCCCGGCCCGGCGGATGTCCCGGTCCCGGCGGTTGCTTTGGTCCTCGGGGTCGGCGGCGACGAACTGCGGCCGCAGGAGATTCAGTTGCCCTCCGGCGGCGTTCTCGCGGTCCTCGGCGGCCCCGGCTCGGGAAAAAGCACGCTGCTGGCTGCACTGCCGGGGATGAACCCTGCTTGCGGCTGGCTCGCGCCACGGCCGGGAACCGCATCCGGCCAGTACTGGTCCGGGCTCCACGCCAGCGCACTCGCGGGCACCTTGGACCGGACAGCGATTGCGCTCGCAGACGACGCCGATCTGCTCTCACCCGAGGCCAACAGGGCCTTGGCGTCCCTGAACAGCCTGGGCTGGAGGGTGATCCTCACCGCGGGATTTGGCCCGGGCTTTGGGCAACGGGTGGATCTCGCTGCCATCGCGCGCGGCCAGGGGCGGGCGGTCCTGATACGTCCGCGGGGGTTCATGGACAGTGAGCCGTTCGGGGTCCGGTTCGAACCGGAGCACAGTCCTCCGCCGGGACGCGCCGTCGTCATTTCCGACGGCCGCGCGACGCCGGTCCAGCTGGCCGCGCTCCGCCCGGCCGTCCGCCCGGAACTCCTCCGCGCCGACGGCGGCCCGGACCACATCTCCCCCGGGCGGCACGCCGCACGGGACGGACCTCTACAGGGCGGGAGGGGCTCCGGCTGCCCGTGAGGCGAACGCTATGACCCGCTTGTCGAACAGAAGCACGATCGCCGTCACAGCGGGGACCAGCATGGCCAGTCCGGCCAACGGATAGCCGCCGGTCAGGGTGGGGAAGCCAATGGTCAGCACGAAGATTTGGGCCACGAGGGCACCGGCCCGCGGCCAGCGGAACCCCCGCAGCAGGAAGCGGGCGACGGCAAAGAGCCACACGGAGAAGGCCAGCAGCAGGCAGAGCGTAAAGACGGCACCCCAAAAAGAGAGTACCGGCGCCCCGGTCAGAAGCTGTGTCCCGTACCAGACGGCCGCCACGAGCAGCGCCGTGGCTTCCAGTGCCACGACCACGGCGATGACAACAATTCCCCGAGGCCGCACAGGGCCACCGCCAGGGGCTACGCCCGGATTCGGCAGCGAATTTGCTTCAGGAGGCCCGCCGGCATTTTCAGGGAGACTCTCACCGGGGGTTTCGCGGGGATTCTCACCGGGGTCTTCGCCGGCATTTTCACGGGGATCTTCAGGGTTCACAGGGGGCCTTGACACACTGGCACACTACCGGACATAGTCGACTAGATGTGAGGACGCCGCCACTGAATGTGATGCATCGCTCACGGTCTCGAGGCATCTTGGCCTCTATTACCCCTTGTTTACACAGCGTTAACATGACACGCTTAATCCAGATGACCGAGGGGGCCCCAATGGGCCCTTTTCTTATGAAGCCTCTAGTGAATAATTTCACAAAGGCATTTAACGAGTTCCCAGGAATGGAGTGACTGATCAGCATGGATTGGCGTAACCGCGCAGCCTGCCTTGACAAGGACCCGGAGCTGTTCTTCCCCGTAGGAAACACCGGCCCTGCCCTCCTGCAGATCGAGGAAGCGAAAAGTGTTTGCCGGCGCTGCCCGGTCGTGGACACCTGCCTGCAGTGGGCGTTGGAGTCCGGCCAGGATGCCGGAGTGTGGGGCGGCATGAGCGAGGACGAGCGCCGCGCCCTCAAGCGCCGCGCAGCAAGGGCACGGCGCGCCTCCTGATTCTGCTGCCCAAGCACCGATAGCTACGGTGCCGGCAACGATCGCACGACCCTGCAGCAATGGCCGCGGACCCACAGGTCCGCGGCCATTGCCCGTTTAAGCCGGTGCGCCCGGCATCAGTGCCCCCGGCGTCAGGCTGTCAGCGCGGCGTCAGGCTCAGGACAATCTGGACGGCGGTTCCCCCGCCGTCCCTTCCCTGCCAGTGGATGGTGCCACCAAGTTCACTCATGACCAGCGTGCGGACAATCTGCAGGCCCAGGCCCTCGACATACGGCGTGTCCGGCAGTCCGACGCCGTCGTCCTCCACCGTCACGGTAAGAAGTTCATCCCCGTCCTCGCTCTCCGACCGGTCGGCGACGAGCCAGACGGTACCGGTGCGCCCCTCCAGCCCGTGCTCGACGGCGTTCGTGACCAGCTCGTTGATGACCAGGGCCAACGGCGTGGCGAAGTCGCTCGGCAGTTCGCCGAAGAGGCCGGAACGCTGTGTCTTGACCTGCTGCGAGGGCGAGGCGACCTCGGCAGAGAGCCTGAACTGGCGGCCGATGAGTTCGTCAAAATCAACGCTCTGGGTCAGGCCCTGCGAGAGCGTCTCATGCACGAGGGCAATGGTCGCCACCCGTCGCATGGCCTGCTCGAGCCCCTGTTTGGCCTCGTCGCTGACCATGCGCCGCGACTGCATCCGCAAGAGGGCGGCGACAGTCTGCAGATTGTTCTTCACCCGGTGATGGATTTCGCGGATCGTGGCGTCCTTGGTGACCAGCTCCATCTCCCGGCGGCGCAGCTCCGAGACGTCCCGGCACAAGACCAGGGCGCCGAACCGCTGCTGCTCGTCGCGCAGCGGGATCGCGCGCAGCGAAAGACTCACGCCGCGTGACTCGATTTCACTGCGCCACGGCATCCGGCCCGTGACGACGAGCGGCAGGGTTTCATCGACCATGCGCCGGTCCCGCAGAAGCCCGGCGGTGACCTCGGCGAGGGACCGGCCCTCGAGGGACTCGCCGTCGCCGAGGCGGCGGAACGCGGAGACCCCGTTGGGGCTGGCATACTGCACGATCCCCTCGGCGTCGAGCCTGATCAAACCGTCACCCACACGGGGCGCGCCGCGGCGCGAGCCTGTGGGCGACGCGAAGTCCGGCCACAGGCCCAGGGTGCCCATGCGCAGCAAATCGTAGGCGCATTGCCGGTAGGTGAGCTCGAGCCGGGACGGCATCCGCGAACTCGACAGGTCCATATGGGAGGTCACGATCGCCAGGGTGCGGCCGTTGCGGACCATCGGGACCGCCTCGACCCGCAGGGCCATGTCGCTGCTCCAGTTGGTCTCGTTGGAGCGTTCGATCGCGCGGCTCTCCCACGCCTTGTCGACCAGCGGCTGCAGGTCCGACCGGATCCCCTCCCCCACGAAGTCGGCGTGGAACACCGTGTGCGTGGTGGAGGGGCGGACGTGGGCCAGTGCCACATAGCCGAACTCCGGGTGCGGAAACCACAGGGCCAGGTCGGCGAACGCGAGGTCGGCGACCATCTGCCAGTCGCCGACCAGGAGATGCAGCCATTCGGCATCCCCCGGGCCAAAATCAGCATGTTCCCTGATTGGGTCCGTAAAGATTGCCACAGCACCTCCATTTGCGACGCCAGGGACGGCTGCCCCTTAGCGTCGGACGATTGACCTCAAGAGCCTCAATGCTACCGACAGTGAGGCCATGTCATCCGCCTCGAGCGCATTGACCTCGTCAAACATTGACTTCGCCCGGCCCAGCTGCTCCGCGTTCTGGCCCTCCCAGACCGCAAGACGCTCCTCGGCGGGAGTCCCGGCCGGGGTGCACTCCAGCACGGCCGTCGTCATGTCCGAGACGGTGGAGTAGAGGTCATCGCGAAGGGCTGCGCGGGCCAGGGCCTGCCAGCGGTCCTCCCTCGGCAGCTTGGTGATGCGTTCGAGCAGGGAATCTGCATGGAAGCGGTTGAAGACCGTGTAGTACACGTGGGCAATATCGGCCACGGATTCCTTGCTGCCGTGGACGATCTTGGCGATGTCCAGGAGCACGAAGCTCTCGAACAGTTCCGCCCAGCGGTGGGCCAGGTCTTCCGGAAGGTCCCAGCTGCGCGCCTTCTCCAGCCATTCGGCCACGCGGGCGCGGTCGTCGCCCCGGAGGTAGTCGAGCAGCCGGGCCCGCATGGGATCCATCAGCGGCTTGAATTCGGCCACGATCTCGGCGATCGGACGGGACGCCGAGCCTTGGCCGAGGAGCCACCGGACGGCGCGGTCCAGCAGCCGCCGGATGTCCAGGTGGACGGTGCTCCAGTGTTCGGTCGGGAACGACGCCGGCAGTTCGTTGAGTTCCTTGACCATGATGTCCAGCTCGTAGACCTCGCGGAGGGCCACGAACGCCTTGGCGACGGCGGCCTCCGTGGCCGAGGTTTCCTCGATGGCACGGAACGCGAAGGTGATGCCGCCGAGGTTGATCATGTCGTTGGCAACCACGGTCGCGATGATCTCCCGACGCAGCGGGTGGGTGTCCAGTTCGGCGTCGAACCTCTCCCGCAGCTGCTCCGGGAAGTAGGCCCGCAGCGTCATGCGGAACCACGGGTCATCGGCGAGGTCGCTGTCGCGCAAAGCCGTGGCAAGTTCGATCTTGGCGTAGGCGGCCAGGACCGACAGCTCCGGAGAGGTCAGCCCCTGGCCCTGTTCCAGGCGCTCGCGCAGCGTGTCCGTGGTGGGCAGGGCCTCGAGGTCCCGCTTGAGGTCCGCCGACTTTTCCAGCCAGTCCATGAGCCGTTCGTAGCTCGGGCTCCATTCGGAGACACGCATCCGGTCGTTGAGGAGCAGGATGTTCTGGTCGATGTTGTCCTCAAGCACCAGCCGGCCGACCTCGTCGGTCATCGAGGCCAGGAAGTCCGCACGCTCGGCGGGCTCAAGCTTGCCTGCCGCTACCATCCGGTCCACGAAGATCTTGATGTTGACCTCGTGGTCCGAGCAGTCGACGCCGGCCGAGTTGTCGATCGCGTCCGTGTTGAGGATGACGCCCTGCAGCGCGGCCTCGATGCGTCCGCGCTGGGTCATCCCCAGGTTTCCGCCTTCCCCAACCACCTTGACCCGCAGTTCGCGGCCGTCAACGCGGATGGAGTCATTGGCCTTGTCGCCGACCTCGGCATTCGTTTCGGTGCTGGCCTTGACGTAGGTGCCGATGCCGCCGTTGTAGAGCAGGTCGGCCGGGGCGAGGAGGATGGCGCGCAGGAGCTCCGGCGGGCTCAGTTCCGTGGTGCCCTCCGGGAGGCCGAGGGCGGTACGGACCTGCGCGGACACGGGGATCGACTTGGCCTGCCGGGCAAAGACGCCGCCGCCTTCGCTGATGAGCGACTTGTCGTAGTCATCCCAGGAGGACCGGGGCAGTTCAAAGAGCCTCTGGCGTTCCGCGTAGGACGTTGCCTCGTTAGGGGTGGGGTCGAGGAAGATGTGCCGGTGGTCGAAGGCAGCCAGCAGGCGGATGTGCTTGGAGAGCAGCATGCCGTTGCCGAACACGTCGCCGGACATGTCACCGACGCCCACCACGGTGAAGGGCTCGGCCTGGGTGTCGAGGTCCAGTTCGCTGAAGTGGCGCTTGACCGACTCCCACGCGCCGCGGGCGGTGATGCCCATGGCCTTGTGGTCGTAGCCGACGGAGCCGCCGGAGGCGAAGGCGTCCCCGAGCCAGAAGCCGTATTCGCCGGCCAGTCCGTTGGCGATGTCGGAGAAGGACGCCGTCCCCTTGTCGGCCGCGACCACAAGGTAGGAATCGTCGTCGTCATGGCGCACGACGTCGGCCGGGGGCCGGACGGTTTCGCCCTCGGGCGTCACGATCAGGTTGTCCGTGATGTCCAGGAGTCCGCGGATGAACGTTTTGTAGCTCTCAACACCTTCGGCCATCCAGGCGCTGCGGTCTGCCGCGGGGTCCGGGAGCTGCTTGGCGTAGAAGCCGCCCTTGGCGCCCGTCGGAACAATGACGGCGTTCTTGACGGTCTGCGCCTTCACCAGGCCCAGGATTTCCGTGCGGAAGTCCTCGCGCCGGTCCGACCAGCGCAGGCCGCCGCGGGCCACCTTGCCGAAGCGCAGGTGCACGCCCTCGACCCGGGGAGAGTAGACCCAGATCTCGAACATCGGCCGCGGGAAGGGCAGGCCCTCGATCAGGGACGGATCCAGTTTGAAGCTCATGTGGGGCTTGTTCTGGAAGTAGTTCGTGCGGAGCGTGGCCTGGATCAGGTTCTTGAACGTGCGCAGCAGGCGGTCGGCATCGAGGGTCGCGACCTGCTCGATCGCTGCATCCAGTCCGGCGAGGACCTCTACCTCCCTGAGCACGCGGCCGGAGTCACTGAGCGCCGGGTCGAACCGGGCAGTGAACAGGGCGCTGAGTCCCCGGGTGACGTCCGGGTTCGCCAGCAGGGTGTCAGCCAGGAACCCGAAGGAGTTGGTGTTGCCCATTTGCCGCATGTACTTGGCGTAAGCGCGCAGTACGACAACCTGGCGCCAGTGCATGCCCTCCCGCAGTACCAGCCGGTCAAAGCTGTCGGATTCCACGGCGCCGGTCACGGCGGCGCCGAAGAACTCGCCCAGCAACTGTCCGGTGGCCTGGGGATCCACGCCGGCGGGGTACTTGAGGCCGAGGTCGTAGAGGAAGAAGTCCCGGTGATCCGCGGTCTCGATCTCGAACGGGCGCTCGTCCAGGACCTCGAGCCCGAGGTTGTGGAAGTACGGCAGGATCTGGCTCAGGCTCTTCGGCTCCAGCATGTAGAGCTTGACCCGGGCGTCCTCTTCCAGTGTGGCTCCGGCGCCGTCGGGGAGGTACACGTGGACGCCGGGGTGCTCCTTGACGGCTTCGCCGGCCCGTTCGGCCGCGGCACCGTACTTTTCGAAGCGGTCGATGTCCTGCAGCGCGTCTTCGATCTCGTAGTCCACCCGGTACCCGGCCGGGAACGCCTCGGCCCAGACCGCTGCCAGTTCCTTGGCGCCGTCGCCGCGGGCGCGCAGAACTTCGGAAATGCCTTCGCCCCAGGAACGGGCGGCCCGGACCAGGCGCTTCTCCAGTTCGTCGCTGTTGACGTTGCTGACGTCGGCGTCCTTGGGCAGCCGGATCCGGAAGAAGAGGCGGGCCAGAGCGGACTCTGTCATGCGCGCCTCGTAGTCGATGGAGACGGCGTTGAAGGTCTCCCGCAGTTCCTGCTCAATGCGCAGGCGGACGTTGGTGGTGTAGCGGTCGCGGGGCAGGTAGACGACGGCGGACATGAAGCGGCCGTAGATGTCGGGGCGGAGGAAGAGCCGCGTCCGGCGGCGTTCCTGCAGCCGCTGGATGCCGGTGGCGATGGCGGCGAGGTCCGGGATTTCGATCTGGAAGAGCTCATCGCGCGGATAGGTTTCAAGGATGCCGAGGAGGTCCTTGCCCGAGTGCGAGTCCGGCGGGAAGCCGGCGTCGCTGAGAACAGCGGCGACTTTCTCCCGGACTACGGGGATATCGCGGACGGAACCGGCGTAGGCGGTCGTGGCGAACAGGCCGATGAAGCGGCGTTCGCCGTTGACGTTGCCGGCGGCGTCGAAGCTTTTAACGCCGATGTAATCCAGGTACGCCGGGCGGTGCACGGTAGAGCGGGAGTTCGCCTTCGTGATCACGAGCGCGCGCTTCTCGCGGGCCTTCTTCCTGCCGGCCTCGGTGAGGTGCTGGACCTGGCGGGTGTCCGCACCGGCGCGGAGCAGGCCGAGGCCGCTTTCCTCGCGCAGTTCCAGGACATCCTCGCCGGATTCGTTGACGAGGTCGTATTCGCGGTAACCGAGGAAGGTGAAGTTCCCGTCATCGAGCCAGCGGAGCAGGTCCTGGGCCTGGCGCAGCTCGGCAATCTGCGCTCGGTTGGCCACCCGGTCCAGATCCGCGGAAATTTCAAGGGCTTTCGTGCGCATCTTCGGCCAGTCTTCGACGGCGGCGCGGACGTCGCCAAGCACGCGGGAGATTCCCTTGACCAGCTCCGCGCGCTTCTCCTCGTCGACGAGGTCGATCTCGACGGCGATCCAGGATTCCATGTGCGAGGCGTTGTCGCCCTCGGCGATCAGGTGGGAGAGGTTCGGCATGGCCGCCGTGTCACCGCTGGAGATGCCCAGGTGGGAGGGGACGCGGGCCACCTTGACGAGGTTGCCGGTCTCCCGGTTGCGGGTCACTACGAAAAGTGGGTGCAGCACGAGGTGGATGGGCGCGTTCTGCCGGACCAGTTCGGCGTTGACGGAGTCCACGAGGAAGGGCATATCGTCGGTGACGATGTACAGGACGCTGCAGTCTGCCTCGTCACGAAGGGCGATGTTTGCGATGCCCGGCTTCCGCGTCGCCGCGATTTGGCGGTGGGTTTCGGTCCTTGCCGTCAGGACTTCCTGGGGATAGGCCCGGAAATCCTCCTCCGCGAGGTGCTCGTAGTAATCCCCGAGGTAGCTTTCGCTGCTACCGATCGAGACGGGCTGATCCTCCACGCTGGACCCAGACGACATCGAAACGCCTCCATAAAAGAAGTTCACAGCCGCCTCTTTGCGGCCCTTACGTTGACCCTAACCCTTTGCCCGGCGTCGTGCTGTAGAAGAAAAGACAAAGGATTTCTTATTTCGCTGGGCAGGTGCACAAACCAAAATGGCGATCGCGTGCCTCAACTCGGATTCAGGGGCGGATTCGAGCAAAAGTGCCCCGGACAGGAGGGCGGCGTCGCTCGCCGCGGGGTCGGAGGGCAGGAACGCCGACAACGGCGCCGAGGGGCCGTACCGCTCCCAGGCGGCCCGCAGCTGGCGCTCGGGCGAGCGCCCAACCGCGGAGGTCCTGACCTTGTTCAGGACCACTTGCGGCGCCGCCTGCGGGACGGCCGCCTGAAGCTCGGCGAGGCCGCGGACGAGCCTCGGCACCCCGATGGAGTCCGCCGCCCCGACGGCAAAGACCGTGTCGGCCAGCTCCAGGCTTCGCAGGGTCGCGGCGTTTCGGCGCGGCGCGCCACTGTCAAAGCCAAGCTCGTCATCGGCTTCGAGGCAGAAGCCGGTGTCCACCACAGTGACATCCGCAATCTCCCGGGCCCGCTCCAGCACCAGCGTGAGGGCCGCGGCGCGCAGTTCCGTCCAGCGGTCCGCCCGCGTAATCCCGGTGAGCACCCGCAGCGCGCCGGCCTTGGTCGGCACGGTCGTGGCGATCCTGAGCAGGGCCTCGGCGTCAAGCAAGCCCTGGTCTGCCAGCCGGCAGGCCTGGGCCAGCCCGGCGGCCTCGTCAAGCAGACCCAGGAGGGCGGCCACGCTGGCACCATAGCTGTCGGCGTCGACCAGCAGCACGGAATGGCCTTCCGCGGCCAGCTCCCCGGCGATGTTGGCGGCCACCAGGGTCCGGCCCGGCGCCCCGGCCGGACCCCAGACCGCAATGATCCGGCCCTTCGCGCCTGGGCCTGCGGTGACGGTTTGCGCCCCGGAAGACCGCGGCACCTGCCCTGCGGCGGCGACGGACGCGGCGCTGTCACCCGCGGCCGGCCCCGGCCCCGCTCCGGTGCCACTGAGCTGCGCCACCGCTGCGGAAATCCGCGCCGCCAGGGCCGCGGCGTCAACGGCCCGGGCTTCCGCTGCCACGCCAATGGTCCGCAGGCGGACAGTTTCCTCCGGATTGTCGGTCAAGGCGATGACGACGACGCCGACGGCGGACAGCCGGTCCACCAGCGAGGCCGTCAGCTCTTCGCTGCCGGCCGCTACGACGGCGGCGCGGGCCAACCCGCTCTGGCAGGCGGCCAGCAGTTCCGCCAGCTCGCTGCACCGCCGGACAACGGACACGGGCCCGTGCAGCCGCTCCAGTCCGCCGACCAGGTCATCGCGGGAGTCCCCCACAGTCACCACGGGAATGCTCATCGCGAGGTACCGCCCGGGTTCCACACGACCGCGATCTTTGCTTTGTTGGCCTGGGCCCCCAGCAACTTGGGCATCTGGGCGTCGGGGACGAGCACCATGACCACCGTGGAACGGGAGGAGCCCAGGGCTGTGCTGCCCGGGGTGATCTGGGCAATTTCGGCGCCGGAGAGGAGCAGGGAGGGCTCGCTGAAGCCGTTGCGGGTATCCGGCAACGCCACCCAGACATCCACGCGCGAGCCCGCCACGGCCTGGGCGGGAAGGGTCTCCTCGACGGTGACGGAAACGGGCTTGCGGTCCAGCCCGTCGAGCTGCCCGACACTCTCACGCGGCAGCAGCTGGTCCTTGCCGATCCGCTGCACGGCCACAAGTCCGGCATCCAGGCCGGACTCCGGGGTCAGATATCGCTGTTCCACCTCGCCGAGCCGCACCTTGACCCGGTGCAGCTTGTCGGTTGTCAGCGTCTCACCGACGGCGATCGGCTCCCGCGCTGCGTACGCTTCCGTGGTCTGGTCCGCGGCACCGACCAGCGAGACCACGCCGACCACGGATGCCAGGACCAGCAGGATTCCGACGAGGAGCCGGGGGTCTTTCCAGGACGGCCTTTTCAAACGGGCCCCTTCGGCTGCCGCGCTTCCACTCATGCGTCCGCTCCCCCTGTCGTCGCCGTCCATTCCCGGATGCCGGGCACCCCCATTGTTGCGCCCGGGCCGCCCGGGTGGAAGATCCGGGGCCAAACAGGCACAAACTGTGGATAACGGCACCAGTAGGCCTCAACGGTGGCAAAATGGATTCATGCCCCGATTCCTGACTCTCGCTGACGTTGCCGAGCAGCTCCAGATCAACTCTCCGGCCGCCTACGCGCTCGTTCGCAGCGGCGAGCTGAAGGCAATCCAGGTGGGCGGACGCGGCCAGTGGCGCGTCGAGGAAAAGATGCTCGAGCAGTACATCCAGGAGCGCTATGCCGAGGCCAGCCGCATGATCGAAGAGGCCAAGGCGAAGTCCGCCGGAAGCTGAACCCGGCGGGCTGATTAGCCGCCCGCGGCAGCAACGGACCTGATGCCCGCGAGGGCGCCGAAGGGGATGGCAAGCACCTGCCGGGCGTTCGCCGGAGGCCGTTCCCGGCCGTCCCGTGTCACGGCCAGGTCCAGGAAGTCCCTGCCGACCGTGTCAATGATGCCGTGGAGCCCCGCGTCTGCCCTCCCGTGACCGGCAAATATCGTCACCCGTGCACGGTTCCTGGCGAGTCCCCGGAGGGCGCTGCCCAAACCGAGCCGCCGGCGGACGATTGACGGTTCGGAGACCGCCACCCGCGAAAGACCCCCATAGTACGCGGCCGCGGCGTAGGGAATGAGTACCTGATGTTGGGGCTCATCAAGGACCAGGGCCTCGCTGCCCGCGTGGCTCAGCACTCCCTCGAACGCCCGCCCCGAGGACAAATGCACGCGGATACTGAGCCCGAGGGACCCGCGGAGCCGGTCCGCGAGCTGCACTCCCGCAGAGTCCACGAGTGCACGCTCGGCTATTTCAGCCTCTAATTCCAGCCGCTGGCGCGCGGCCAACTGTGCCTCCATGTCCTCAAACAACGCGTCCCACCGCATGGCGCCAGCGTAGGCGGCCCTCCCGCACTGGTCAATCCGAGGCCTCCCCTATCCACAGGCTCCGGCTGCGTCTAGACAAACCGAGCACAACAGGATCAGACTTCGTTAAACAGACTACAAAGTTATCAAATGACATCAAACACCATCAAACGATATTAATTTCGACTGGAGGAACAACCCATGGACCGGACAGCGACGCCGCAACCCGGGGACCGGCCCCTGCCCGTCCCCCTGCCGAGACAAACAGTTCGGGCCGACGCCGCCATGGCCGCCGCCATCCTGCTGCTCGGGATCTTCCTCGCAGCTACGGGAAGTTTCCTGATTCAGCGCTGGCAGTCCGGCTCGGCACACCGGCAGTCGCTGTCCTTCGAGGACCAGCTCGGGATCGTGGCAAATACGTCCGGGCTGATTGTCATCACCTGGTGGGTGATGTCGCTCGCTTTCGCCGTCGCGGCGGCACTGCTGGACCGCCTCGGCAGGACCCGCGCGGCGGCCGCCACGGCCCGGTTCAGCCCGGCGTTCATGCGGCGGCTGGTGCTCGCCGCCGTCGGACTGCAGCTGCTGACGGCGCCGCTGGCCAGCGCGGCCACTGCGCCTGGCGGGTCCGGACCGGAAAGACCCGGTCCGGCAGCGGTATCGGCATCCTGGACTCCGTCACCCGGGGAGGCCTTGGCACCTGAGCCACAAGGGCCGGGAGCCGGTTCCGCGCTGGATCCGCGGTGGAAGCCGCTGAGCCCGATCGTGGATGCCGGGCCCCTGGCCGCACGCCATGTGCGCACACAGGACTTCCCCGGCGCCCGCAGGGAGGTCACGGTCCGGTCCGGCGATTCGCTGTGGAGCATCGCCGCGGCGGCGCTGGGGCCGTTGGCTTCCGACGCCGACATCGCCAGAGAGTGGCCCCGGCTCTATGCGGGCAACCGCGACGCTATCGGAGCCGACCCGCACTTCCTGCGGCCCGGACAGGTCCTGGTCCTCCCGCCGCCGCGCTAGGGGGCCGCCGCACCACACGCCGGGCCGCAACTCCGGCCCCACCCCGGCCCACCGAAGGCCACAGGACAAGCCGGTCGGAAGATTCGCCCGGTTCCAGCCACCCGCATCAGCCGCAAGCCACCCGCACCAGCCATCAGCAAAGGAACCGACATGAACGCAGTCACCGGGATCCGCTCAGCCGCGGCGACCCCCGTCCCGCACGCCCCCGCCCTCCGGGTTGTGTCCGGCACGGCAACACCACAGGCCAACCACGCCACTGCGGCCCCACCGCCGCTGCGCGTTGTTGACGAGGCCCGCGAGATTTGTGCGATTTCCCGGAGCACCGTGCAGGCGGCGATCGAAGTGCTGGCCGGGACGCGGCCCGCACAGCAGCTCTCCCGGCGCCTGGACCCGCGCTGCCTGGCGGCCCTGCAGCACCGAGCCGCATTGACCCGCCGGGTTGCCTCCGGCAGCTCGCCAACGGCAGGCAGGCTGCACCGCAACCCGTCCGTCAGGTCCGTCCGGGCCTGCCGCGTGTCAGATGACGTCTACGAGGCCAGCGCGGTGGTGGTCGAGGAATCACGGGTTCGCGCGGTCGCGCTGCGGCTGGAGCGCGGCACGGCGGCCTGGCGCGTCACCGTGCTGGAGATTGGCTGAACGGCACGGCCGCAGGCACAAAACAGGCAGAGAGTCCGCACAAAACAAGCAGGGAGTCCGCAGAAAACGAGCAGAAAGCCGGCAAAAGAGAAAAGAGAGGCAGAGAACCGGCAGAAGCCAGTAGCCGGCCGAAGGCAGGAACCTGCGGAACCGGGCCCGGTCTGCAAGGGAATGCCCGGCATGTAAGGGAAAGGAGGCGCAAACACGGGAGGACCGGAGCAAATGCTCCGGTCCTCCCGTGTTGGCTTCGTGCCTAGCGCCGCTTCTTCTTCGCAGCGCGGCGGCCGATGTCCTGCGCCGCGGCCTTGGCCGGGTTTCCCGAACGTCCGGAGACCTTCGCCTCGATCCGGGTCTGGGCGGCACCGTCCTCGCCAGGGGCGGTGTACTGCAGCTGCGCGGGTTTCTCCGGGGCTTCGAGCCCGGCAGCATGGATCTGCGGCTCGTGGTGTTCGGTGTGCTGGCCCTCGGCGTCCGCCACCACAACGTCTTCGGCCGGCGTCACTTCGACGTCGAGGTTGAACAGGAAGCCGACGCTCTCCTCGCGGATGGCCTCCATCATGGCTTGGAACATGATGAAGCCCTCGCGCTGGTACTCCACCAGGGGGTCACGCTGGGCCATGGCGCGCAGCCCGATGCCCTCCTTGAGGTAGTCCATCTCGTAGAGGTGTTCCTGCCACTTGCGCCCGATGACGGAAAGGACCACCCGGCGCTCGAGTTCGCGCATGCTCTCGGAGCCAATCGCCTGCTCCCTGGCCTGGTAGACCAGACGGGCATCGGAAAGGATCTCTTCCCGGAGGAACTCGGTCGTGATCCGGGACTTGCCGCCGGCCTCGTCAATGACGTCGCGCGGGGTGAAGCTCACGGGGTACAGGGTCTTGAGGTTGGACCACAGGAGGTTGAAGTCCCAGTCATCGCCGGTGCCCTCGGCTGTGGCTTCGTCGATGAAGGCGTTGATGGTGTCTTCCAGGAAGTACTGGACCTTCTCGTGGAGGTCATCGCCTTCGAGGATGCGGCGCCGGTCACCGTAGATCGCCTCGCGCTGGCGGTTCAGGACGTCGTCGTACTTCAGCACGTTCTTGCGCTGTTCGGCGTTGCGGCCTTCCACCTGGCCCTGGGCCGAGGCGATGGCGCGCGAGACGAGCTTGGATTCGAGTGCGACGTCGTCGGGCACCGAGCTGTTCATGAGCCGCTCGGCCGCGCCGGAGTTGAACAGGCGCATCAGGTCATCGGTCAGCGAGAGGTAGAACCGGGACTCGCCGGGGTCGCCCTGGCGTCCGGAACGGCCGCGGAGCTGGTTGTCGATGCGGCGGGACTCGTGCCGTTCGGTGCCGAGGACGTAGAGTCCGCCCAGGTTCAGGACTTCCTCGTGTTCGTCCTTGACGGACTGCTTGGCGGATTCGAACACCTCGGGCCACGCGGCCTCGTATTCCTCGGAGTTCTCCTCCGGGTCCAGGCCGCGCTTGGCCATTTCGGCGACGGCGGTGAATTCCGCGTTGCCGCCGAGCATGATGTCGGTACCGCGGCCCGCCATGTTGGTCGCGACCGTGACGGCGGCCTTGCGGCCGGCCTGGGCCACGATGGACGCTTCACGGGCATGGTTCTTGGCGTTCAAGACCTCGTGCCGGACGCCTTCCTTAGCGAGCAGCCGGGAGAGGTATTCGCTCTTCTCGACGCTGGTGGTGCCGACGAGGACAGGCTGGCCGTTTTCGTGGCGTTCGGCGATGTCCTTGACTACTGCGTCGAATTTGACGGTCTCGTTCTTGTAGACGAGGTCGGCCTGGTCGATCCGCGTCATGTCGCGGTTGGTCGGGATGGCGACGACGCCGAGCTTGTAGGTGCTCATGAACTCGGCGGCCTCGGTCTCGGCCGTGCCGGTCATGCCCGCGAGCTTGTCGTACATGCGGAAGTAGTTCTGCAGCGTCACGGTGGCGAGCGTCTGGTTCTCGGCCTTGATCTCGACGCCTTCCTTGGCTTCGATGGCCTGGTGCATGCCTTCGTTGTAGCGGCGGCCGGCGAGAATACGGCCGGTGTGCTCATCGACGATCAGCACCTCGCCGTCGAGGATGACGTAGTCCTTGTCGCGCTTGAACAGCTCCTTGGCCTTGATGGCGTTGTTCAGGAAGCCGATCAGTGGCGTGTTGGCGGACTCGTAGAGGTTGTGGATGCCGAGGTAGTCCTCGACCTTTTCAATGCCGGCCTCGAGGACACCGACGGTGCGCTTCTTCTCATCGACCTCGTAGTCGGTCTCGGCCTGCAGGCGTGTGACCACCTTGGCGAATTCGCTGTACCAGCGGTTGGTGTCCCCCTGGGCCGGACCGGAGATGATGAGCGGGGTGCGGGCCTCGTCGATGAGGATCGAGTCCACTTCGTCGACGATGGCGAAATGGTGGCCGCGCTGGACGAGTTCCGAGCTGTCCCACGCCATGTTGTCGCGCAGGTAGTCGAAGCCGAATTCATTGTTCGTTCCGTACGTGATGTCCGCGGCGTACTGTTCGCGGCGCAGCGCAGGGTCCTGGTTGGAGAGGATGCAGCCGCTGGTGAGGCCGAGGAAGCGGTAGACGCGGCCCATGAGGTCTGACTGGTATTCGGCGAGGTAGTCGTTCACGGTGACGACGTGGACGCCCTTGCCGGTGAGGGCGTTGAGGTAGGCCGGAGCGGTGGCCACCAGGGTCTTGCCTTCACCGGTCTTCATTTCCGCGATGTTGCCCAGGTGCAGGGCGGCGCCGCCCATGAGCTGGACATCGAAGTGGCGCATGCCGAGGGTACGGGACGAGGCCTCGCGCACGGCCGCGAACGCTTCGGGCAGCAGATCGTCGAGCTTCTCGCCGGCCTGGTGGCGTTCGCGCAGCCGGTCAGTTTCTTCACGGAGCTCGGCGTCCGTGAAGGTCTGGAAGGAGCTTTCCAGGGCATTGATGGAATCGGCATAGTTCCGCAGTTGCCGCAGGGTTTTTTTGTCACCCGTGCGGAGAAGTTTTTCGATAAGTGATGCCACGTGAAGTTGCTCCCAGTCTCAAGCTGCCGAATTCTGGCGTGTTTAGTCTACGGGAGAGACGCAAGGCCGGTGGCGCCTGTTCCCTCACAGCGGATAGTGCGGTTTACCGGGCAGCCACGGCTTCGGCGAGCGCCGGCGCAAGGTTCCCCATTGGCGAGACAACTACGTCGTCCAGTCCCAGCCACTCTGCCATGAGCTGCAGTTCCGCGGCGAGTTCGACGGCGGTGTCCTCCGGCGCGCCGGGTTCGGCATGGGCGGCCCTGGCCAGGAGCCGCCCACCGGCCCGGTCCGCTTTGAGGTCGACCCGTGCGACGATCTCGTCGCGGAGCAGGAACGGCAGGACGTAGTAGCCGTACTTCCGCTTCGGCTCGGGAGTGTAGATCTCGATCCGGTAGTGGAACCCGAAGAGCTCCTCGAGCCTCCGGCGTTCGAACACGAGGGAGTCGAAGGGGCTCAGGAGCGCCCGTCCGGTGGCCGAGCGCGGCAGTTTCGCCTCCACGTGGCGGTACAGGGGCCGGTCCCAGCCGGATACCGTGACCGGCTGCAGCCGGCCGCTGTCCACGAGGTTCCGGACGGCGACGGCGGCGTCCTTCTGCGGTGTCCGGAAATAGTCGGCGAAGCATCGCACCGTCCCGATACCGTGGGCCTGGGCCGCGGCGTCGATCAGCCGGTCCATGGCCGCGGCCGCATCCGGTTCGGGTGCCACCGCATCCTTGCCCGGTCCGGGGAGCACCCGGGCGGTGAGGGCGTAACGCCGTTCGAAGGACTCCGTCCGCGAGGATGCGGAGACAAGGCCTTCTTCGAAGAGATGTTCCAGCACCCTTTTGACGGCGTTCCAGTTCCAGCCCCAGTTGTCCCGCTGCTGGTCTTCCACATGGCCGAGCCGGGCTGTTAGTTCGGCGGCGGTCAGCGGCTTCCCGACGGCCAGGGTGTCCAGGACCTTGGCCGCCACCCCGTTGCGCAGTTCGGGGTCCATCGCGTGCGCGCCCACCCATTTGCGGCTCTGCCACTGCACGAGATCGTGGAAGTGGTCCGGGCGGATGAAGCAGGCTTCGTGGGCCCAGTACTCCATCATCCGGCGCGGGTGGGTCCCCGCCATGCGCGCCAGGATGGTGCGGTCGTAGTTGCCGAGCCGGGAGAAGAAGGGCAGGAAGTGGCTGCGGGACACCACATTGACGGAGTCGATCTGAACCAGGTGCAGCCGGGCAAAGGTGCGGCCCACCGCCCGTGCACTCACGGGTCCGGTGGGCCGTTCCTTCTCCAGTCCCTGGGCTGCCAACGCGATCCGCCGTGCCTGTGCCAGGCTCAGCGATGCTTGCACGTTAGTCCCTTCGTCGGAAAAGTCTGCACCAGCTTATGCGCTGGCGGGCTCATCCTCTGAACGGTAGGCCAGGATTTTGTCTTCCAGACTCGAATGTCCGGGCTCGCACGTCTGGTCCAGGGAGATGACCCCGTAGGTCCAGCCGTCACGGCGGTAGACGACCGACGGCGCCTTGGTCTCCTTGTCCACGAAAAGATAGAAGTCGTGACCCACAAGTTCCATGTTGTCGACGGCGTCATCGAGGGTGAGCTGGGACGCGGCGAACACCTTCCGGCGGATCAGTACAGGCGAGTCGCCGGCCGGAATATCGTTCTCGACCTCATACGGCGACTTCTCTGCCGCCGTCGCCTGGGTCTCCTGCTGCTGCGCCGCCTCCACATAGAGGGGTTCGCTGGGGYTGGCCGGCTCCAGGGCTGCCGTCGCCTCGGTGACGGACTTCGGGGTATGCCGGCCGTGGTGGACCTTTCTGCGGTCCCTGGCCCTGCGCAGGCGTTCAAGAAGCTTGTTGTAAGCGAGATCGAACGCGGCGAACTTGTCGGCGGCACTCGCTTCAGCGCGGATTACTGGGCCGCGTCCCAGGACTGTCAACTCAACCGTGAGCGATTCGGCGGTCTGGCGGGCTTTGGTCTCTTTGGTGACCTTCGCGTCTACCCTCTGGACCTTGTCTCCCAACGACGCGATCTTTGAGATCTTGTCGTCGGCATATTCGCGGAACCGGTCTGAGACCGTCAAGTTGCGTCCGCTGATCATGAACTCCATGGTGCCCTCCAAATGACTTCGGTGACACGACGGCGGTACTTCCCGGGGGCCGATCTGACTGACAGTCGAGCCCCTTTCCGAGCCGCTATCGACAGGTACATCTGTTCTTGGTACCCATCTTCGACGTTAGTTCATAGACACCTGTTATTCATCCTTTTACGGTTTATTTTTTTAGCWCCCACCGATCATCCGCGCCGCCGCGGGGATGGCGGCGCGGACATCGGTGGCGGCCGGCGGGCGTGTCGCGGCCAGCACAACGGCGCCGCTGACAATGGCCCCCGCGGCCCGGAGCGCACGGGCCGCCTCCGCCAGGGTGGCGCCGGTGGTCAGCACGTCATCGACGATGATGCAGGCACGTCCTTCGACCCGCGCAGGCCACGGACCGGACCTGGCCCGCATGGATCCGCGCACGCGCCGGGCGCGCTCACCCCGGCCCAGTCCCTTCTGTCCGCCGGACAGGGAGCCGGCCCCTGTGGGGCCGTCCCGCAACCGGCCCCACAGGGGCAAAGCCGGGGGTTTCGTGTTCCGCGCGGGCGGCACGGATTTCCGCAGCGCGTCCGCGACGGTGAACCCTGGGATTTCATCGCCGCGGACGAGCCGACGGAGCAGGACATGGACGGGGCTGAAGCCCCGCCTGCGGTAAGCGGCGGCGCTCGTGGGTACGGGGACGAGGACGAGTCCCTGCCCGGGCCCGGACGCGGCGTGGAGGGCGCGCGCCAGGCCCCGGGCCAGTTCGGCGCCCAGCCGGGCCTGCCCATGGCTTTTGAAGGACAGCAGGCACTGCGCCAGCTCGGCCCGGTATGCCCCGGCCGCTACCACGGGCAGCAGCACGGAGCCGTCCATGTCAATCAGGGCCGGAGCCTGGGCCTCTGCCCGGAACGGCCTGAGCGTCAATAGGCGCAGCTTACGGGAGCACGCGCCGCAGAGTGCCGAGTCCTCCGCCCCGCAGCAGACGCAGTCCACTGGAGTGGCCAGGGCGAGCACCTCAGCCGCCGCTTCGGCTGTCCGGTCGCCCAGCCTCGCCAGCGGCCGCGCGTAGCTCCCGCGGTGTCGCGCCGCCCTGGCCGTGGCCGGGGCAAGGTCAGGGTCTGCTGCCGGGACCCGGGTGGTGTGGCTGCCCATCCTCCGATCCTGGACCGGGTGCGCCCCAGGTAGTAGCCCGGCGGGCCGCTATGTGGACAACTCCCTGGTCGGAACCTTTCGCGGAACCTTCACCGGATCCGGGTGACGGCGGCACCGCTGTCGTCGTCGTCCGAGGGAGCGCCGGTCAGCCGGGGAACGAGGGGTCGATGGGGCCCTTGAGCTGCGGTGACCAGCCGTTGCCCAGCCGCTGGAAGATCCCTTCGGCGGATTGGCCGTAGATCTCGGCCGGTCCGTTGCCTGCGCTGAGGGCCGTCAGCCCGGGCCACGGCGCCAGCTGCTGCGGCTGCGCCGAGGTCAGCGACAACAGCTCGGGGGTGACGGCATCGCTGGCGGAGGCCTTCATGACCGCGACGGTGGTGTCATCCACCCAGACCCCTTGGTCCGGATCCTGGGGAGTCAGGAGGGTCRGGGGCACGGTCAGGTCCCTCGGGGTGCCGTCCGCGTTCCGGATGATCCCGGTGATCTGGACCTTGCTCTTGCCGTTCTGCTGCGAAATGACGAGGGCCCGCGTGCCGTCCCGGGAAATCCGGAACTCCTTCACCGTCCGGCCCGAGAGCCATCCCGGCGACAGGGTCACGGTGGGTACGCTGGCGGTCTCCGCCACACCGACCGGCCGGTAGGCCACCACCTCGGTGGCGCCGCCGGCACCCGGCCCGGCGGTCCAGACCCAGTCATAGCGGCCGAACGAAGGCCGGGACAGCGCGGCCCGCGTGGTCAGCGCCCGGGCGGGCTGGCCCGGAACGATCGAGTACAGCGTGGTGCGGGCGGCGTTGAGGAACGCGGCGGCCTGCGACTCGGTGGACTCCGCAGGCGCCCGGGGTGAGAGGGCTGCGACGGACCGGACGTCCGGGAGCGGTGAAATCCTGTTGTTTTCGTACCGGACCAGGTCATTGTTGCTGACGGCGATCTGGTAGGCGGGGACGCTTTCGTCCTGGACCGGAGGCAGGACCGTGCCGTTGTCCTCGACGCGCACCAGGTCCTGATTGGCCCGGAGCTCAACGTTGATCACATCCGGCTGGCTGCGGAACGTCAGGGCAAGCTGCGTCTGCATCCGCAGCCGGTCCTCGTTGGAGGCCTCGACCAGGTCCTTGGCGGTGAGATCCACCTGCGCGGCGCCGGATACCACGGGCACTGATTCGCGGGCCAGCTTGATGCCTGAAGGGAACGCGCTGACGACGGCGCCCTTGAGGTAGGGGGCGGGTCCGCCCAGGAGCGCGCTCGTCATGGCTTTGACGGTCTTCTTGCGGATGAACCACCGGACGTCGGGCACCGCGTAGGTGAACGTGGGGTCGTAGAAGTAGATCGGGAACGCGCCGTAAATGACCTTGAACGTTTCTTCCGGAATGGCCGTGCCGTCCGGAAGATCGGAGATTCGCCACTCGCCGTCCACCTGGGTCACGGTGACGGGTATGTTTTCGGTGGTGCCCTCGGGAAGCTGCGTGGCCACGCCGTCGGCGTCCACCGAATAGGCGAGGTCGAGCTGGTAGTTGAAGACATTTTCGACGCCGGTGGCCACCACCGTGGCCTTGCGGAACACGAGCGCCCGCTGGTCCGGCTTCCACGTCACCGACGAACCCTGGGTGAGGTACTGCCGGGCCACGGCGTAGTCGTCCTCGTAGCCGCTGCCGGCGAGGTAGAAGTCTTCGATCACCGCTTCGGGTCCGGCGCCGGGACGCGGCGCGGCCGGAAAGAAGACCGGGGCGTTGGGGTTTCCCGCACTCTCGTCCGTGCTCTTGCCTACCGGCCCCGAGCGCGGAATCTGGGCGCACGAGGTCAACAGAAGCAGGATGAGCGCCAGCAGCGCGGCCCCCACGCGGGTAAACCGGCCCGAAACCCCACTCATGCCCTGCCCTCCGTCCCGGTCCCCCGGGGGCCGGCCGAGCCGCCGTCCGGGATAGCCCCGCCGGCGGCACCGCTGCCGCCGTCGTCAGAAAAGTCGTCATCGAAGCCGTCTGAGAATCCGTCTGCGGAACCCTCAACACCGGTCCCGCGGCCCGCGGTCCGGAGCGGGTCCAGCAACACCACGGTGCGCTGGCGGCCTGCCTCGGGGAGCCCGACGTTGACCGGTTCGAGCTGGAGCGGGGACCTGGTGATCGGCTCGTCGCGGCGCAGGGGAAGGGTCAGGCGGAAGTTCGACCCTTGTCCCTTGCTCCCCCAGGCCTGCAGCCAGCCGTCGTGGAGCTTGGTGTCCTCGGCGGCAATGGACAGTCCCAGCCCGCTGCCGCCCGTGGTGCGGGCCCGGGCCGGATCGGCGCGCCAGAAGCGGTCGAAGACGCGCGCCGCCTCAGCCGGGGTCATACCGATTCCGTGATCCCGTACGGCCACGGCCACGGCGGTGCCGCTGGCGGCCACGGAAACGTTGACCGGCCGGCCCTCGCCGTGTTCGAGGGCGTTCAGGATCAGGTTGCGCAGGATCCGGTCGATCCTGCGGTCGTCCATGTCGACAATGACGCTGCCGGCCGGGGCGTTGAGGGTGACGGCGGACCCGTATTCGGCCGCGACGGGCGCCACCCCCTCGATGACATGCGCGACAAGCTGGACGATGTCGGTGGGCTCGGCGTCCAGGGTGGCGGCACCGGCGTCAAAGCGGGAGATTTCCAGCAGGTCCGCCAGGAGCGACTGGAAGCGTTCCACCTGGTTGTAGAGCAGCTCCGCGGAGCGCTTGTTGATGGGGTCGAAGTCCTCGCGGGCGTCATAAAGGACTTCGGCGGCCATGCGCACCGTGGTGAGCGGGGTGCGGAGCTCGTGGGAGACATCGGAGACGAACCGCTGCTGCATCTGGGACAGCGTGGCCAGCTGGGTGATTTGTTCCTGGAGGCTTGCGGCCATGTGGTTGAACGAGGCGCCCAGGCGGGCAACCTCGTCCTCGCCTTTGACCACCATGCGCTCCTGCAGCTGGCCGGCGGCGAGCTTCTCGGAGACGACGGCGGCATGGCTGACCGGGCTGACCACGTTGCGGGTCACATACCAGGCGACGCCGCCGATCATGAGCACCAGCAGCGCGCCGCCGGCCAGCAGGACATTCTGGATCTCGTCGAGGGTCTTCTGCGCCGTGTTGAGGTCGTAGATGAGGTAGAGCTCATAGACGGTGCCGTTGAAGGTCACCTTGTTGCCGACGGCGATGCCGGGCCGGTCTTCGGTCCCTACCGGGAACTGGGTGGACGCCCAGTACTGGTCCTTGCCCGACTCCTGCACAGCCTTGCGCAGGTCCGGGGGGATGACGCCGATGGTGAGTTGGTCCGAGGCCCGGGATTCAACCCAACGGTTGCGGGGCTTGGTCTGCTCCGGCATGGCCTCGAAGACGTAGCGCCGCTGGATCACGGATCCGCGGCCTTCGACCGCGTTCAGGGTGTCATAGACCAGGGTGATGACGCTCGACTGGTCGGTGACCTGGGCACCGTCGAACGTGTCCTGGACCTGCTTGACGTTGTACCGCGTCTCCGATTCGGCCTGGGCGAGCCGCTCCTGGAACAGGTTGTTGGCGATCTGGTTGGACAGGTAGGCGCCCACCACCGCGAACGAGCCCATGGCAAGCATCAGCGTGGTCAGGACCGTCCGGAACTGCAGCGAACGCCGCCACTTCCGCTGTACAGCCCGGAGCAGGTACAGGATGCCGGGCCACAGGCGCTGCATCCCCGTGCGGACCAGCCGCGCGACCCGGACGCCAACGATCCTCGCGCGTTTGGCCCACAAGCGGGTCCGGAAGGCCAGACGCCGCCACGGGCCCGGCCCGCCGCGGGGCGTTTCGGGCGCGCGGGGCACGGACGTCTCTGGCGATGACGCCGCAGATGACTCGGCCGGCGCCGCGGATAACTCGGCCGATGACGCCACGGACGACTCAGCCGGCGACGCGGCTGACTCGGCCGATGGTGCGGCTGACTCGGCCGGTGCCGCGGTATCCGTTGCTATGGACTGCCGGACACTGCGGTCCGCAGGCTCAGGAACCTGCTTTATAGCCGACACCACGGACCGTCAATACAACTTCGGGGGCTTCCGGGTCGCGTTCGATCTTGGACCTCAACCGCTGGACATGGACATTGACCAGCCGGGTGTCGGCGGCGTGCCGGTAGCCCCAGACCTGCTCCAGGAGCAGTTCGCGCGTGAACACCTGCCACGGCTTGCGGGCCAGGGCGACGAGGAGGTCGAATTCCAGCGGCGTCAAGGAGATCCGGTCGTTGCCGCGGCTGACCAGGTGGCCGGCCACGTCGATCGTGACATCGGCGATCCGCAGGGTTTCCGGTGCCTTTTGGTCACCCGGGCGGAGCCTGGCCCGGACCCGGGCGACGAGCTCGGCGGGTTTGAACGGCTTGGGCACATAGTCATCGGCACCGGACTCGAGGCCGCGGACCACATCCGAAGTATCCGCCTTGGCCGTGAGCATCACGATCGGGACGTCGGACTCGGCACGGACCTGGCGGCAGACCTCAATGCCGTCCATCCCCGGAAGCATGAGGTCGAGCAGGACGAGGTCGGGCTTGGAGGAGCGGAACACGTCCAGCGCCTGTGCGCCGTCCGCGCAGAAGACGGGTTCGAAGCCGTCATTGCGCAGCACAATACCGATCATCTCGGCCAGAGCCTCGTCATCATCCACTACCAGAATGCGTGCCTTCATAGTTATATATTCCCCCATTGAATTGGCTTTGTCGTATCGGGCGGCCCACCGGCATGGTGGAACCGGGCCTGCCACCGCCGCCGGAACCGGCCCGGAACCGGCCCGGAACCGCGCCGATGCATGGGACGCTGTGACAATTGCCGCGTTGTCCTGCATGCTGTGGACAGGCCCAGTGAACCGGCCCGGACCGCAGGAGGAACCCGTGAACACCCCGATCTACCAGCGAGCCCTGGGCAGCGACTTTGCCCGACTGCAGCCGGAGCTTCAAGAATACTTTGCTTTGGCACCGGGATCCGGCCACTACGGCGTCGGCGAGGGGGTGTTCGACGTCGTCGGCTGCCGGCAGGCCTGGCTGCGTCCCCTGCTGCGGCTCACCACCGGCGAGCAGGCCTTCTTCCCCGAGTACGGCGAGGGCGTCCGCTTCCGGATCGAGAACCACGCCCACCTGGACCCGTTCGGCAGGTCCAGCCTGACGGCCCGCCGGGAAATCTTCTTCCCGGGCACCACCCGGCTGTTCCAGGACACGACCAGCTTTGATGACGGCGGGCCTGATAACGGCGGGCGTGGGCCCGGGCTCGTGGATTACGTGGGCCGGCACCGGCGGCTCGTCACCGACCTCAATCTCAGCGTCACGCCGGAGGGCCGGCTGCGCGGCGTGTCCGAGGCGTCGCGGCTGTTCCTGGGACCGCTCCGGGTTCCGCTGCCGGCGGCCCTCGACGCCAAGGCCTACGCCGAGCAGTGGTGGGAGCCGCAGCACGGCGGCAGGCACCGGATCCAGGTCAAGGTGATCCAGCCCCAGCTTGGTCTGGTGCTGGTCTACGCCGGCCATTTCGACTACCGGCTCGAGCCCTACCCCGGCGGTATTGCGGCGCCGGGCTACCTGCCAGGGCACGCCCGACCGGACGCCTGGGAAAGCAGGGTCTGACCGGGGCCCGCAGGGGCACAGCGGGGGCACCGCGGGCCCGGTTGCGCCCCGGCCGCCGGCGGCCGAAGGTGCCGCGCTAGCCGAGGGCGAGCTGGTTGAGCCCGTCCGCCACCTGGGTCAGCCGGGTCAGGACCGCCGCCGCAGTCGCGGGTGAGTGCCGCGCCAGGCCCTCCGACGGCGTGACCCGGAGCGCCCCCAGCGTGGACGCGGGCAGACCCAGCTGCCGCCATGGGCGCCAGACGTTTTCCACGACGTCGCGGACCCTTGGCAGCGACGCGGCAGGATCAGCCACGTCCAGCGCGCCGGCCCAGAGCCGCTTGCCGGCCTCCACCGCGCCGGCGAGTTGTTCCCACTGGCGCGAGGTCAGGGCCCGAAGCGGCACGGCGATTCCATCCGCGCCTGCCGCCAGGATCCGCTCGAACGGCGCCTCGACCTCGGAGACGGCCACAACGGTCTCGACGGCGCCCGCGGCCCGGAGCGCGTCGATCACCAATTGCCAGGACTCGGTCACTTCCCGGCCCGGCACCGAACGCAGGGTCCGGTAACCGCTGGCGGTGGGAATGGTGCCGGCCAGCACCGACGCAATTTCAGGTTCATCAATCTGGACGACGATCCGGGCACCGGGGGCAGCCGCCGCCACCCGCTTGAGGTAGCCTTCCACGCCCGCTGCGAGCGAATCCGCGATGTCCCGGCGGGCACCGTAGTCGATCAGGGCCCGCTCGCCGTTGTGCAGGTGCAGCCCGGCGGCAAGGCTGAGCGGCCCGCGCAGCTGGATCTTGATATCGTCCGACGGTACTTCCTCGACGCCGATCACGTCCGCCAGGATGTTGATGTCGGTGGACAGGGCCGACTTGGCCCGCTGCAGGTCCTTGCCGGGCCGGTCCACGAACCGCCATCCATGCGGCTGGACGTCGACAGCTAGTTCCACGAGCAAAGAGGCGGTCCGGCCCAGGGAATCGGAGCCGACGCCGCGATCGGGAAGCTCGGCGAGGAACGGCAGGTGCGGGCTGCCCAGTTCACCGCGGATGATCCGGGCGGCCTCGGCCGGGTCCTCGCCCGGCCAGGGGCCAAGGGCGGTCGCGGTCACCTGGCCCGGTGCGGGCGCGTCTGGTGCTGCCATGGCTAGGCGTCTGCGGCGCGGGCGGCGTCCGCGGAGCCGGAGGCCTGGGCGGCCTGGTGGTCCTCGGCGATGGCCTCGTGGTGGCGGATGACCTCGCCGATGATGAAGTTCAGGAATTTCTCCGCGAAGGCCGGGTCCAAGTGGGCTTCGGCGGCGAGGTGCCGCAGCCGGGCGATCTGCGCCGTTTCGCGGCCCGGGTCCCCGGCGGGAAGTTGGTGCGCGGCCTTGAGGAAGCCGACCTTCTGGGTGGCTTTGAAGCGTTCGGCGAGGAGGAAGACCAAGGTGGCATCGATGTTGTCGATGCTGGAGCGGATTGACAGCAACTCCGCCATGACCGCGGGATCCACGGAACCGGCCAGGGAGCTTGCCGCCGGGTCGTAGGAATCGGTTTCGGGAAGAGTGGGGTTCTGCTCGGTCATTGACCCAGTCTAGGGGTTCGGCGGCCAATGCCTTCCGCTGTTAAGCACCGTTGCAGGCACCCGCGGAGACACCAATGGGCATGCACACCGTTCGTGGTGAACGGTGGGCATGCCCATTGGCTGTGGCCCTGCCGGAGCCCAGGCCGGAGCCCGGGCCGCGCCGGATCGGGCAGGTGCCCGTTCCGGCGGTTAGCTGTGGAGCACGGCCTTGAACGCCTCGCGGCGCCTGGCCTGTTCGTCGGGGTCGGGAACAGGCAGGGAGGCGATGAGTTTCTTCGTGTAGTCGTGCTGCGGGTTGCCCATCACCTGGTTGCCGAGGCCCTGCTCCACCATCTTGCCCTTGTAGAGCACGCCGACCCAGTGGGCGAGCATGTCCACCACGGCGAGGTCGTGGCTGATGAACAGGCATGCGAAGCCGAACTCCTGCTGGATCTCCTTGAACAGCTCCAGCACAACGGCCTGCACGGACACGTCCAGGGCCGAGGTCGGCTCGTCGGCGATGAGCAGCTTCGGGTTCAGGATGAGCGCCCGCGCCAGCGAGGCGCGCTGGCGCTGCCCGCCGGAGAGTTCGTGCGGGAACCGGTCAGCGTACGACGCCGGCAGCTGCACGGACTCGAGCAGCTCGCCGACCTTCTTGCGTGCCTCGGCCGCGGTCGGGTTGGAGTGGATGATCAGCGGTTCCGCCACGCAGTCGCCGATGGTCAGCTGCGGGTTGAACGAGGCCGCAGGGTCCTGGAACACGAAGCCGATCTCCTTGCGGAGCGGCTTGAAGGTGCGCTCCTTGAAGTTCAGCATCTCGTACCCCAGCACATTCAGGCTGCCGCCCGTGGTGCGGTTCAGGCCGGCGATTGCCCGGCCGATGGTGGTTTTGCCGGAGCCGGACTCCCCCACGAGGCCGAAGACTTCGCCTTCGGACACGGTAAAGCTGACGCCGTCGACGGCCTTGAACGCCGGGCTGCCGAGCCGCCCCGGATACTCGATGGTCAGGTTCTTTGCCTCGACCAGCACCTTGCCGCCCTGGTGGGCGCGTTCGACCATGCCCTCCGAGGCGGAGTTGCGGCCCAGGTGCGGGACGGCGGCGAGGAGCTTCTTGGTGTAGTCCTCCCTGGGCTCGGCGAACAGCACCCTTGAGGATGCCTCCTCCACGACGTCGCCCTGGTACATGACCACGACGCGGTCGGCGAGGTCGGCGACGACGCCCATGTTGTGCGTAATCAGCACGATGGAGGTCCCGTAGTTGTCACGCAGGTCCCGCAGCAGTTCAAGGATCTCGGCCTGCACGGTGACATCCAGGGCGGTCGTGGGCTCGTCGGCCACGATGAGGCCAGGGTTCAGGGCCAGCGCCGCGGCAATCACGACGCGCTGTTTCTGGCCGCCCGAGAACTGGTGCGGATAGTAGTTGACCCGCGTTTCCGGGTCCGGGATGCCAACTTTGCGGAGGGCGTCAATTGCCCGCGCCTTGGCCTCCTTGGCCGAGACCTTGCTGCGGCCGCCGCTGCCGGCGTGTGCGCGGATGCCCTCGGCAATCTGCCACCCCACGGTGAAGACCGGGTTGAGGGCGGTGGATGGCTCCTGGAACACCATGGCCACGTCGCGGCCCCGGATCTCCCGCAGCTTGGCTTCGCTGACGCTGATGACATTGTTGCCGTTGATCAGGACAGCACCTTGGCTGATGGCCGTCTCCGGCAGAAGTCCCAGGATGGTCTTGGCCGTCACGGTCTTGCCGGATCCCGACTCGCCAACAATGGCGACGACTTCTCCGGGGTTGACCTGGAGGCTCACGTCCTTGACGGCATACACATCCCCGGCGTCGGTGGCGAAGGTGACTTTGAGCCGGTCGATGTCAAGGACCGGGCCTGCGCCTGCGCCGGGCTTGTCGATGTTGGTGGTCATGGAAGTCTCACTTCTGCTTCTGCTTCTGCTTCGGGTGCAGCCTGGGTGCCGGCGGTGGAGTCTGGTCCGCCCTTGCCTGCCACGGCCTTCTTGCGGCCCCGCAGGCGGGGATCGTTGAGGTCGTTGATGCTCTCACCGACGAGGGTCAGCCCAAGCACGGTCAGGACGATCGCCGTACCGGGGTAGACACCGGTCCACCAGATGCCCGAGGAGGCATCTGCAATGGCCTTGTTCAGGTCATAGCCCCACTCGGCGGCGGAAGTGGGTTCGATGCCGAACCCCAGGAAGCCGAGGCCCGCCAGGGTCAGGATGGCCTCGGACGCGTTCAGTGTGAAAATCAGCGGCAGCGTGCGGGTTGCGTTCTTGAAGATGTGCCGGCCCATGATGCGGATGCTGGAGGCGCCCACCACCTTGGCTGATTCGACGTACGGCTCCGCCTTCAGCCGGATGGTTTCGGCACGGATGACCCGGAAGTACTGCGGGACGAACACCACCGAGATGGAGATGGAGCAGGCGACAATGCCTCCCCAGAAACTGGACTGCCCGTGGCTGATGACGATTGACATCACGATGGCCAGGAGCAGTGACGGGAAAGCGTAGATCGCGTCGGCGATCACCACGAACACCCGGTCCAGCCAGCCGCCGAAGTAGCCGCTGACGAGGCCGAGGGCTACGCCGAGGAAGATCGACATCGCGACGGCCACGATGATCACCACGGCGGCCGTCTGGGCACCCCAGAGCACCCGGGAGTAGACGTCATAGCCACCAACCGTGGTGCCCCAGATGTGGGCCGGGCTGGGGGGCTGTTGTGTCGGGAAGGGACCGGCGGCGTCGCTGAGCTGGGCAAACCCGTAGGGCGCGATCCACGGCGCAAACACGGCGACGAGCAGGAAGACGGCGGCCAGCACCATGCCCGTGACGAGCATGCCGCGTTGCAGCCCGACGCTCGAGCGGAAATGCGAGATCACCGGCAGCCGGTAGATGAGGGGCTGCTTGCGCCCGCTTACTTTGGTTGCATTCATGGCTAGTACCTCACTCGCGGGTCGATCAGGGCTGCGACGACGTCCACGATGAAGTTCGTGACGGCAACGATGACCGCCAGCATCACGACGATTCCCTGGACGGCGACGAAGTCGCGGGCGTTCAGGTATTGCACCAGCTGGTAGCCGAGGCCCTTCCACTCGAAGGTGGATTCGGTGAGGACGGCGCCGCCGAGGAGGAGGGCAATCTGGAGCCCCATGACAGTGATGATCGGGATGAGGGCAGGCTTGTAGGCATGCTTGGTCACGAGCCGGTAATTACTGACGCCACGGGACCTGCCGGCTTCGACGTAATCCTTGCCGAGCGTGCCGATGACGTTGGTGCGGACCAGCCGCAGGAAGACCCCTGCCGTCAGAAGCCCGAGGGTGAGTGCGGGGAGAACTGAATGGGCCGCGACATCGCCGAACGCGGCCATGTTGCCGCTGCGCAAGGCATCCAGCCAGTAGATCCCGGTCGGTGCGGCCAGGCTTCCCATAGCCAGTTCGGTCCTGGTGGAGGCCCGTCCTGCGACGGGCAGCCAGCCCAGCCAGACGGAGAAGGCCAGCTTCATCAGCAGGCCGGCGAAGAACACCGGGGTCGCGTAGCAGAGGATGGCGAAGAACCGCAGGAATGCGTCCGGAGCCTTGTCGCGCCGGTAGGCGGCGATCAGCCCGAGCGGGATGCCGACCAACAGCGCCACGATGAGGGCATTGATGGCCAGTTCCAGGGTTGCCGTGCCAAACGTGATGATCATTTCGACCACAGGGCGGCGGTCGGTGATGGTGGTGCCGAAGTTGCCGGTCGCCACCTGGCCAACGTATTCGAGGTACTGCACGAGGATCGGGCGGTCGTAGCCGGCGTCGTGGATGCGCTGCGCGAGCGCCTCCGGCGGAAGCCTGCCGCCCTGGGCTGCAGTGATGGGGTCGCCGATGACCCGCATCAGGAAGAAGACCAAAGTCACCAGAATGAAAATGGTCGGAATGATCAGGAAGAACCGGATCAGGATGTAGGTCCCCAAGCCCCCACCCGAGGATTTTTTCTTGGACGGAAGAAGTCCGTCGGCGTCGTTTAGCGGCGCCTCAGTCRATGTTGTCATTGGTACCTAAGATTGTGCTGTCGCGGCCTTGGGCGGGCCGGCGTGAACTGCAGGATGCGGCAATGACCAGCAAAGGCGGGGCGCCTCGAGGGCGCCCCGCCTCGCAGGCTGGTCAGGACAGCAGGGCTGCAGCCTTACTTGGAAATAGTTCCCAAACGGAACTTGAAGGAGGCATCGAGGGTGGAATCGACACCCTTGACACCGCTGCCGGAAATGGCAACCTGCGCGCCCTGGAGCAACGGAAGCGTGGAAATGTCCTTGGCGAGGGCATTCTGCGCATCCTTGATCGTGGACTCGCGTTCAGTCTTATCGACGGTGGTGAGCTGCTTGCTGATCAGGTCGTTGACGGTGGGGTTGTTGTAGTGGTTCTTCAGGAAGCCGCCCTCCGGGAAGAACGGGGTCAGGTAGTTGTCGGCGTCACTGAAGTCGGGGAACCAGCCAAACTGGAACAGCGGGTATTCGTCGGCGCGGCTGGCCTTGCTGTAGGTGACCCATTCCGTGGACTGCAGGTTGACCTTGAACAAACCGGACTTCTCCAGCTGGTCCTTGATCATGGCGTACTCATCGCCGGAGGACTTGCCGTAGTGGTCCGGGTTGTACTGAAGGTTCATCGAGACAGGGGTCGTCACACCGGCGTCGGCCAAGACCTTCTTGGCCTTGTCCAGGCTCGGCTTGCCGGCGTCGCCGTAGGCGTCCTTGAACGATTCGTTGGCGCCCAGGAAGCCGTTGGGAACGTTGGAGTACAGCGGCAGGTAGGTGCCCTTGTAGACCTGGTCCGCGATGGACTGCCGGTCAACGAGGTTCGCGATGGCCTGGCGGACGGCGAGCGCCTTGGCCGGATCGGCGTCGGCAGCCTTGGCACCGAACGGCATCGTGTCGAAGTTGAACGTGATGTAGCGGATTTCGCCGC
>NZ_JBFTZW010000028.1:0-36078 GCF_056406555.1 Arthrobacter sp. P1_B4 | reverse complement strand
GTCCATCAGGTACTGGATCTCGGGGGAGTCCATGCCGGGGTGGTAGTACGGCGGCCGGTAGAGGTCCGCTTCGAGCTGGTCGTCCGTGATCGGGATGCGCAGGTGGTCGCGGAAGGCCTTGAGGTCCGCGAGGGTGAGCTTCTTCATCTGGTGGGTCGCGTTGCGGCCCTCGAAGTGGGTGCCCAGGCCGTAGCCCTTGACCGTGTGCGCCAGGATGACCGTGGGCTTGCCCTTGAACTCGGTCGCGGCCTTGTAGGCGGCGTAGACCTTGTTGTAGTCGTGACCGCCGCGCTTGAGGTTCCAGATCTGGTCGTCGGTCAGGTCCTGGACCATTTCCTTGGTCTGCGGGGTCTTGCCGAAGAAATGCTCGCGGACGAACGCGCCGGACTCGGCCTTGTACGTCTGGTAGTCCCCGTCGACGGTCTCGTTCATGATCTTCACGAGCGAGCCGTCCTCGTCCTTGGCCAGCAGGTCATCCCACTCCCGGCCCCAGACGACCTTGATGACGTTCCAGCCGGCACCGCGGAAGAACGCTTCGAGTTCCTGCATGATCTTGCCGTTGCCGCGGACGGGACCGTCGAGGCGCTGGAGGTTGCAGTTGATCACGAAGTTGAGGTTATCGAGCTTGTCGTTGGCCGCGAGCTGGAGCAGGCCGCGGGACTCGGGCTCGTCCATTTCGCCGTCGCCCAGGAACGCCCAGACCTGCTGGTCCGAGGTGTCCTTGATGCCGCGGTTGTGCAGGTACCGGTTGGACTGGGCCTGGTAGATGGCGTTCATCGGGCCGATGCCCATCGAGACGGTSGGGAATTCCCAGAACTCCGGCATCAGGCGCGGGTGCGGATAGGAGGACAGGGCGTGCCCTTCCTTGGACTTCTCCTGSCGGAACCCGTCCAGGTCCTCCTCGGAGAGCCGGCCTTCCATGAAGGCGCGGGCGTACATGCCGGGSGAGGCGTGGCCCTGGAAGAARACCTGGTCGCCGCCGCCGGGGTGGTCCTTGCCGCGGAAGAAGTGGTTGAAGCCGACCTCGTACAGGGTCGCGGCACCGGCGTAGGTGGAGATGTGGCCGCCGACGCCGATRTCCGCSCGCTGMGCCCGGTGCACCATCACCGCGGCGTTCCAGCGCAGCCAGGCACGGTATTTGCGTTCGATCTCCTCATCCCCGGGGAAYGSSGCTTCCTGGTCGACCGGGATGGTGTTGACGTAGTCCGTGGTGGTGACCATCGGAACACCCACGGACTGCGCGCCGGCCCGCTGGAGCAGGCTTCGCATAATGTACTGGGCACGTTCGGTGCCTTGTTCCTGAATCAGGGTATCCAGGGACTCCAGCCACTCGGCGGTCTCTTCCGGATCACGATCAGGCAGCTGGTTTGTCAACCCGCTGAGGATATGGGAGGTATCTTCTCCTGCAGCCACGTCCACCTCACTCTTCATCGTTGAATGGTGATCAATATTTTTCATTATGTGGAAAAACTTTCTTGCATTTCGAGATTATCGAGAGAGGCTGGGACGCGTCAACATCAGCGGCGCATCACCGCGGCCCGGCAGTCACAATCGGTTGGAAGGTCGGTGCCTTGGCGGTCAGGCTGAGGTGAGCAGCCTGCCCCACCTCGGGGAGAGCAGCGGGGCGCCGGCCATTTTGAGGCAGTGCCACAGGGTCACGGCCACCGAATCGAGCACGGGAACGCCCATGGCCGCCTCGATTTCCTCCGCGATGTTGGCACCGTAGAGATTGGTGCAGAGGTACACGAGCGCGTCCGGGTTCTGTGCCGCAAGTTCCAGCGATCCGGGCCGCATCTCGGCGTCGGAGACCCGGGCGAATGATTCGTTGTCGCTCAGGCCGAGGAAACGGTGGTCAAGTGTTTTGATCCCGTCCCGTTCGTAGGACGCCACGATCCGTTCGTTGACGTCCTCTGTGTACGGGGTGAACAGCCCGATCCGCTCGGTGCCGAAGGACCGGAAAGCCTCCATGTAGGCCAGTGTGGAGGTGGTGGCGGGAATGCCGGTGGCGTCCTGCATTCCCCTGACGAGTTCGCGGTCGTGATCGGCGCCGAGCCACGATCCTGAAGTGCCGTTCCACGCGATGACGTCGACGTCGGCGGTCGCCAGGATCTCGGCGGCGGCCCGCATTGCCGGGGCATCAAATTGCCGGTCGGAGGAATCGTCGAGGGCGATCCGCGTGACCTGGATCCTGGCGAAGTGGATTGTCACGTCGTCGCGGTCGCCGAGGATCCGGTAGCTTTGCGGCTCGAGGCAGGTGTTGGAGGACGGCACGATCATGCCGATACGGGTGGGGCGGGTTGCGGAAGGCATGGGTGCTCCTAGCGGGCAGCGGGGTAGACAGCGGCGGGGGCGGGGGTAGCGCTGACGGGGGCGGTGGCCGCGGCCGCCTGGTGTTCGCGGAAACCGTTTCGGGCCACAAACTGGCCCACGGGGCCGGGGTCATGGAAGCCGCCGGCGTCCAGCACCACGCGTCCGGCGGACACCACGACGGCGGGCCAGCCGGTGAGCGTCCTGCCGTCAAAGGGCGAGAAGTCAGTCCCCATGTGCAGGCCCGCGCCGTCAACGGTGCGTTCCTGTGCGGGATCGAAGACGACGAGGTCGGCGTCGTACCCTGCTGCGATCGTTCCCTTGCCCGGCAGGGCGTTGATCCGGGCCGGACCGGCGGCGAACACTTCCACGAAATCCTCCACCCGGGCTGCCCCGCCGGTGGCGTCCATCATGGCGGTGAAGGTGACAGGCATGCGGGTTTCGACTCCCGGCAGGCCGTGCGGCATGGCGCGGATGTCATCGGACCGCTCGCGCTTTTGCGTGACGTCGTAGCAGGAGTGGTCCGAGGCCACCGTGTGGATGGCTCCGGCGGCAAGCCGGTCCCGCAACGCGGCGACGGTCTCGGGGCTGCGCATCGGCGGGCAGCAGGCGTACCACTCGGGGAAGGACGTGCCGTAGACGGTGTCGTCCAGGGTGAGGTAGTGCGGGCACGTTTCCGAGAAGGCGTCCATTCCGTGGCTGCGGGCCCCGGCGACGAGGTCTACGGCCCCCGGCGTGGACTGGTGCACAAAGTAGACGGGAGCGTTGGTGTACTCGGCCATCGCCAGGGTCTCCTTGACCGAGATCTCCTCCGCGAGTTCGGGCCGGGTCCGGTGCAGGTGTTCGATGCCGATGCGGCCGTCGTCCGCATGCTGCTGGGTGCAGTCGGCAATGATGGGATCGTGTTCGGCGTGGATGTAGGTGAGGCCGTCGAGCCGGACCATCTCGCGCATGACCTTCAGGATGGTGTCCCCGTCGGCCATGGTGGTGCCCCGGTTCGTGGTGTACATCTTGACCGAACGGACACCTTCGGCGGCGAGCTGTTCGAGCTGCCACGGCACAGTCTCGTCCCACTGGACCACCGAGCCGTGCAGGGCGACGTCGCAGCGGGACTCGCGTGCCAGTTCCTTCTTGTGCAACACCGCGGCCAGCGGGGTCTCGCGGGCGTCGCGGGGGATGCCGAAGTCGATAATGGTGGTGGTGCCGCCCCAGAGGGCAGCGGTGGATGTGGTCCGGTAGTCGTCCAGGGTTCGGAACCGTCCGGTTACCTGGGCGACATGGCAGTGGCCGTCCACGCCACCCGGAATCACCAGCTGGCCGGCGGCGTCGATGGTCCTGGCGGCAGCGGGGACCGGCTCAGAAGCGTCCACGAGCTGGACGATCGTCCTGCCGTGCACCACGACGTGCACATTCTGGCGGCCGAAACTGTTGACCACGGTGCCGTTGGCAATGACAAGGTCTGGGGTGTGGGACATCGTTGTCCTCCTTCGAGAAAGAAAATTAGTGGGACGGTGCGGGCAGCCGGGTGGCGTGCTGCGCCGTCGTGAGGGCGGCATCGAGGTTTTTCGAAAGTCCCTTGCGGGCCTTGACCGGTGGCGGCGCGAAGGCGCCGGCCCGGTGCGGACCGGACTGGAGGTTGACTACGGACTGGGCCATCTGGATGCCAGCGGAAATGCCGTCCACCACGGGGACGGGGATCTGGCCTGCAAGCTCGCGGGCAAGTCCGGCGAGCGGCGCGCCGGCGAGGATCACGACGTCGGCCCCGTCCTCGGCGACGGCCTGGCGGCTGAGCGCCAGCAGGGTCTCCTTGAAGTCATGCTGCACGGAGCCGATGCCGTTGAGGCTCTCGTTGATGGAGCGGATCGAGGCCAGCCGGCCGGCGAGCCCGAACCGTTCAACGCAGTCCAGATACCAGGGCCGGATGCGGTCCGAGATGGCGATGATCGAGAACCGGTGCCCCTGCAGGGCGGCGGCGCAGAGTGCCGCCTCGGTAATTCCGATGACGGGGACGTCGGCGAGTTCCTTCAGCGCCGGCATCCCTGGGTCGCCGAATGCGGCGACCACCACGCCGTCGACGCTGGCGCCGTCGCGAGTGTACTCTGCGATGATTTCGGCGACGGCACCGGCGGCGATCAGCGATTCAAAGCGGGTTTCGATGTATTCGACGCCGTGGCCGGCGGTCCGGACTACCAGTTCGGTTCCGGGCGAGGCTGAACGCCGGGCTTCGGATTCGATCAGCGAAGTGACATCGTTGCTGATGTTGGGGTTGATGACAAGGAGTTTCATTACTTCTTCCGATGAAGGTCGGGTTCCGTCCGGCGGAAATTCTCCGGAAACTGTTCCCGGTATTTGTCGATGTGCGACGCCGACTGGGCAGCCGCCCGGTCAGGGTCACCGCTGGCGATCGCGGTGTAGAGCGCCCGATGTTCTTCGATGAGTTCGGGGAGGTCGCTCACATGCCGGAACAGCCAGTGCATCCGGCCCTGGAGGGGTTCGAGCGCCGATTTGAGGAAGCCGTTGTTGGCGATCCGGGTGATGGCATCGTGGAATTCGCTGTTGGCCCGGTGGGCGTCCATAATGGCGCCCTTGGCTAGAGAGAGCTCGGCCGCGTCCAACAAGGCTTCCAGCGCACTGAGGTCCTCCGGTGTGGCGCGGGCCGCGGCCAGTCTGCAGGCCAGCACTTCGAGCGACTGGCGGACGTCGAAGAGATCCTCCACGTCTTTGGGGCTGAGCGAGCTGACTTCGGCCCCGCGAGCGCCGCGGTCGCTGACCAGGCCTTCCTGGCGCAGCATTCGCAGCGCCTCGCGGACCGGGAGGCGGGAGACGTTGAATTCGGCGGCGAGGTCGCGCTCCACCAGCCTGGTGCCGGGAACGTAGTGCCCTTCAAAGATCCTGTTGCGGAGGGTGTCCCGGACAGCCTCCCGGAGGGGGCGTTCCTTGTCCTGGGTTTCTTCTGCGGTAAGCATGGTGCTCCATTTCGGGTTCTTTATGGCACTGCGTTCCCGGCTTCGGGAACTGGTGTTTCGTGGCCTAGCTTAGACAGGGAGCCGCTTGTTGTAGTTCAGGGTCAGCACGGATGCGCCCATGATGATCGCGGATCCCACGAAGTACAGCAGCGCCCAGGTGTATGAGCCGGTGGCACCGACGATCAGGCCGACCGCGATCGGGGTGACGAAGCCGGAGATATTGCCGCTGAAGTTCATCGCGCCGCCCAGGACGCCGGCGTTGGTCCGGCCACCCAGGATCGAGGGGATGCTCCAGAAGAGGCCCACCCAGCGAAGGAAGAACATGACGACGGAGAGCAGGACTACCGCCGTCGTCGGGTCGGCAACGACGGTGACACCGACAAGGCCGCCGATCACTACGACGCTGGAGGTGCCCAGTAGGGTGCGCATGACGCGGTTGGCCGAGGCGCCGGATGCCCGCCATTTGTCGGCGATGGTGCCGCCGAGGATTTCGCCGACGAAACCGGCGCCGAAGATCACGAACGTGGACCAGCCGATGGTCTTCAGGTCAAAGCCCTTGGCCTGGGCCAGGTAGAGCGGGCCCCAGGTGAGCAGGCCGTAGAAGACGCCGTTGAAGCCCAGCCAGCCGAAGCACATGGCCCAGAAGGAACGGAACTTCAGGTAGGGGAGCAGGGCGCGCTTGCCCTTGCTGCCGTCGAGCTCGGCTTCGGCGTCCTCGGCGGCGTGGGAGGCCTCGATGTACTCGGCTTCGGCGTCGTTGACTCCGCGATGCTGGCGGGGGTTGTCCCGGACGTACCACCAGACGGCGAGGCCCATGAGGACGGTGGCGGCGCCGGCGATGATGAAGGAGCTCCGCCAGCTGCCCGTCGAGGCGATCAGGCCTGCGATGAGGATGCCGCCGAGCCCGGCGCCCAAAGGGGCTCCGGCGTCAAGGATGGTGGCGCCGCGGCCGCGTTCCGATTTGTGCATCCAGATGGCGTTCAGCTTTCCGCCGGCCGGCATGACGCCGGCCTCGGTGACGCCGATGCCGAGGCGGGCGATGAACATGCTGACAAAGCCTCCGGCCAGGCCGGAGGCCGCCGTTGCGGCACCCCAGCCGACGCAGGACGCGGTCATCACCTTGCGGGGGCCGAACTTGTCGATCAGCCAGCCGACCGGGATCTGCATGAGGGCGTAGGTCCAGAAGAACGCCGAGAGCAGGAGGCCCACGAGCTCCGGGGCCATGTTGAATTCCTTCTGGATGATGGGCAGGGCGACAGAGATGGATCCCCGGTCGATGTAGTTCACGGACACGAGGACCAACAGGAGGAGGAACATTTTCCATCGGACATTCGTGCGCCGTTGCACGCCGTCCTTGGAGCCTGTGGGTTCAGCAGGCTGTATTGCTGTTTCGGTATTTGGAAGAGACACAACTTCTCCTTGATAGAGAGTAAACATGCCGGCAAGTGATGGGGGATTTGTTTGAGGGGCAGGATGCCGGAGTGTGGGGCGTCCTGTGCGCGGGCCCTGTGTCGATCGCAGCGGTTGATAGGGGGCTGATGTCAGCGCTGACATCAGGTTCGGATCAGGTGCAGAATCTGGGAGGGCGGGGCCCGGCAAAGCTTTCTTGTTTTGGGATCCCGTTTTGGGATCCCAAAATTCAGATTAGGAGTGACGTGGGCCACTGTCAAGGGTCATGGGCCGGCTGGGCCGGTTCGCCGCGAAAATGTCGTTTGTGACTGGCCCGGGGTGCATGGCTGCGCGGGACCATGGCTGCGCCGGCCACCAGGCAGGGAGGCCTGCTCCCGGAGCGGTGCCGGGGGCCGGTAGCGGTGGGAGTGGTGCTGGCAGCCGGTCTTGGCTGCTCCGGGCTTAGCTGCCCCGGTAGGTGGAGTAGGCGAAGGGGCTCAGCAGAAGCGGGACGTGGTAGTGGGCCTGCGCTTCGGACACCGCAAAGGTCAGTGTGACTTCGGGGAAGAAGGTCTCGGTCCCGGCGGCCGCGTAATAGGCTCCGGTGTCGAAGCCCAGGCGGTAGGTGCCGGAGCCCAGGCTGTCGGGGCCGAGCGACTTGACGCGGCCGTCATCGTCCGTGGCGCCGGCCGCGATCCTGACCCAGCGTTCGCCGTCGAGCATGTCCAAGGTGACTGCGACGCCTGCGGCGGGCTTGCCGGAACCCGTGTCCAGAACGTGGGTGGTGACGTGGGAAGTGCTCATGCGCCTATCAGTCCTTCGAGTCGGAGTACCGCGATTTCGCGCAGCTGCTGGCCGATGACCACTTGTTCTTCTTCGGGAGTGTGGGCGAGCCGGGCGTTGAGGGCCGCCAGGATCTCCTCGCGGCTCCGGCCGGCCGCGCGGATCAGGAAGACCTGGCCGAATTTCTCTTCATAGCTCCGGTTCCCTGCGGCGATGGCTGCGGCGACGGCCGGATCCGGAGCGCCCAGGCTCGCCTGCTCCGATTGGGAGAGCCGGGCCTCCGCGCTGTTTCCTGCGGCCCGTTCGCCGATGCGGGGATGGTGGGCCAGCGCGGCTTCCACCTCCGCGTCGGTGAACGGTTCCGCCGCGCGGCCGGCGGTTTGGAGGAGGATTTCCGGACTGTCGAAGGGCCTCGAGCCGACGATCTCCTCAATCCATCGCTCGATGTCCAGGCAGGGGCGCAGGGCGGCGGCGGCCTCCGCGCGTCCGGCGGCATTAAAGTCGTCCAACAGCATGTGCCAGATCCTTTGTGTCAATGCTGGCATCCACGGTGTAGGGCTATACGGACAAAATATTCGTATCGTGGAACTGTTATTTCAGCATATGCAAAAGATTGAACCGTACCCGTCTGAGCTGTGTCAACCAGGGGCGGCTCCGCGACAGCCCCGGCTAACTCGCCAGGAACCGCAGCAGAACCTCGTTGACCTCCGCCGCGTGGGTCCACAGCATGCCGTGCGGGGCGCCGTCGATCTCCACATACTCGGCGCTCGGCAGCGCCTTGGCGAACTGGCGGCCCGCGACATCGATCGGCAGGATGTTGTCCGCAGTGCCGTGCACAATGAGGGCCGGGACATCAATTTTGGGGATGTCGGCACGGAAGTCCGTGTACCAGGTCGGCTGCGCTGCCGCCGACGCCGTGGCCCCACCACTGGTGGCGAGGTTCCAGCCGGCGTTCATGACCTCCTGGCTGAGCCGGGGGGTGCCGAGGAGGGTTTCGCTGTTGTAGAAGTTCTTGAAGAATTCCGTGAAGAAAGCGTACCGGTCCGCCGTCACGGCCTCCATCAGCCCGTCGAACACCGACTGCGGGACCCCGCCCGGGTTGTCCTCGGCCTGAAGGAGGTATGGCTCAAGGGAGCTCAGGAACACGGCTTTCGCCACCCGGGCAGAGCCGTAGGTTCCAAGGTAGCGGCCCACCTCGCCGGTGCCCATGGAGAAGCCCACCAGCACGGCGTCGTTCAGGTCGAGGGTGGTCAGGATGGTGTTGAGGTCCGCCGCGAACGTGTCGTAGTCGTAGCCCTCGGTGGGCTTGCTGGACTGTCCGAAGCCGCGCCGGTCGTAGGTGATCACACGGTAGCCGGCACCGAGCAGCGCTGCGCTCTGCTTTTCCCACGACGAGCCGTCCAGTGGGTAGCCATGGATCAGGACCACGGCCTGGCCGGATCCGTGGTCCTCGTAGTAGAGCTCGACGTCTGTGCTGTTTTCGCTTCCAACCTTGATGTAAGCCATGCCAGCGGTCCTCCCGGTTCGGCGCAATGCGCGGTGGTTCGGTGTGGGCGGTTCGGTGTGGGGCGGTTTCGATCTGATGTGCAGTCAGTACGTGGGCTCCACTTTAGCGGCCGGAACTCCCGCCGCCAGTGCCTGTTCACCATCCGGAATGAGGAAGTCCTCCGCCAGGTCCGCCCACTGCGGCCGGAAGGAATACAGGCAGCCGAGCCTCAGGCGGGTCGCGGCTGCGTAGGCGTCGAAGCGCGCCGGGGTGACATGCAGTTCCTCGGCGGTGGCAATGACGTGGCGGCGGGCGGTTTGGTACCTTTCGGCGGTCAGGCGGTGTTGGTGCAGGCGCAGCTGGAGGTGCACGGCGATGTTGCCGAGGTCGGCGGCGGCCTCGGCGCGGCAGGCTTCGTCGAAGTCCAGCAGACCCAGGGGAGCGCCCGGATCCACGGTGAAGACCTGCTTGTCGTGAAGGTCCCCGTGGGACCACACCAGCGGATCCGGATCGGTCCGGAGCAGCTTTTGGGCGGCCTGCCCTGCGGCCCCGCGGACGGCCGCGCGCTCGGCTTGCGCCRCCGGAATGTCCCCGGCGTGCACCAGCCACAGGTTCACCGTGTGTTGCAGTCTCGCCAGTTCGACGGCGGCCGTCCGGGGCGGGAGCGCCTCGAGGCTCGGGCGGTGCGCCGGAGTCCGGGCCACGGAATGCTGCCGAACCCAGGCCCGGGACCATTTTTGCCAGGCATTTTCAAAGACCACATCGCTGACCGCGGGGTCGATTCCCAGCTCGAACAGGGAACGGCCGGGCAGCGTCATGAGGGTGAGGCAGCCAGGGGCGGAGGAAACAATTTCCGGGGTGAGGAAGTCCCCTGCGCCGAGGAGCTCGTTCATCCGGGCGTGCCTGCCCACTGCTTCATCGGACTGGCGGGCCCGGAAGAGCTTGAGATGGTGCTCCCCGGCTCTGACCACGGCACGCTTGTGGGCCCGGTGCACCACCACCACCCCCAGCGGCGACGCGCGCTTCAGGGCGGGGAGACGCCGGTCGCGGCCGTCCCGCAGGAGCTCCAGCTGGCCCGCCCGGAGGTGGGCTGCCCGGACCCCTGCCCGGCCGGGAACCCCCAACTCCAGGACGTAGTCCTCCGCGGAGTCGTCGGGCCAGGACCGGATGACCTGCCATTCGGTGTTGTCAGCATCCAGGACGGCGGCCGGGACGGGCGGGTGCCAGCCCATTGGATCAGCCCCTGGATCCGAGGGACTGGCTGGCGGCCAGTGGGGTGAATCCGAAGGACTGACGATGCMGTACMCGTTCCTCGAGAACGCGGGTCGCCAGAGATGAGCCCGACGGGAGCGAAGAACAGGCCAGGCGCAGCCAGCGTGCGTCCGAGTAGGCATCGAACCGATCCGGGCTGACCTGCAGTTGCCGGGCGACGGCCAACACCTCCGAGTGAGCCTTTAGGTATCGCCCCGGCGTCAGGCTATTGCGCCTCAGGCGGCGCTCCAGATGGAAATCCAGGTAAGCGAGGTCGCGGGCGGCCTCGGCCTGGGCAGCATCGTCGAAGTCCAGCAGCCCGAACGGGGACCGGTCGTCGCCAGCGATGATCTGCCGGTCGTGCAGGTCTCCGTGCGCCCATACTAGTGGGTCCGGTACTGAGCCGAGCAAGTTCGCCGTGACGTAATCTGCCATGGCCATCAACGTGTGGCGTTGGGTGGACAGTTCCGGGACGTTCTCTGTGTGGCGCAGCCATCGTTTCAGCCAACGGGCCGCGGCGTTTGCTTCCGCCTCCGGTGAATGGACCGGCATTGCGCCCAGAATGGTTCGTCTGCTGGCGTCAGACGCCGCGCTCAGCTGGGCGAGCCACGCGCGGGACCATTTTTCCCATGCGTCGTCAAAATCTTTTTCGCCGATCGTGACGTAGTCCTCGCCGATTTCGCCGAGCGTCGGTCCGGAGAGGGCGCTTAAAACGAGGGTGTCCGGGGAGCTCCGAAGCACTTTGGGCGCCGTGAAGGCACCGGCGTCCAGCAAGCGGTCCATCTGGGCGCATCGTTCGGCGGGGACGGCGGCGCCTCCGGGCCGGAAGATCTTGATGTAGCAGCCCTCCGCCCGGATGATCGCCCGCATGTAAGGCCAGTGGGAAATGATTTCCCCGCGCTGTCTTTCCGTCCGAAGGGCCGGCAGGTAGGGATCGTCCTCCGGCAGGAGCTCAAAGTGGCCTTGGCTCAGATGGGCTCCCCGGACGCCGGGCCGTCCCGCAGTCGCGACCTCAAGCAGGTATTCTCCGGGTTCTTTGTCGGGCCACGCCCAGCGGACGCGCCACGGGGTGCCGGCGTCGTCGATGTATTTCCAAAGCGGTGGGTGCCAGCTCACGCGATCAGCTCCAAAGCTCGGCGGATCTGCCAGTTCGTGTCGGCCGGCCAGTCGCTGGCCCGGTTCCGGAACGGGTCGACGCTGTTCAGGAACAACCGGAAGGCCGCCCAGGTCTCCACCCCGGCCTGCGTCACATGCCCGCCGGCGTCGCGGTAACCGTCGATCAACTGGGCCGTCTTACGGCCGCCGGCGACGGGCCCGACGCCGGCGGGGTCTGCGATGTCCTCCACCGCGGCAAAGGACCCAAGGTCCCTCGCCGGCTCGGAGGTCGTCACGCGGTCGAAATCGATGATGCGGATGGCCGGGCCGTCCACCAGTACTTGGTCCGCCGAAAAGTCACCATGGACCATCACCGGCTGTTGCCTTCGGGGGCCGGCGGCGCCGACAGCTGCCAGGAGCCGGCCGGTGAGCGCGTCCACCGGAGCCTCGAGCCCGGGGAGCAGGCAGGCGATCATGGACCGCGTGGCCATGAGCTGGCGTACAAGGTCCTCCATGTCCGTCATCCGGTCCGCCCCGGGCTCCGTGTCCATGCCATGGATCGCCGCCAGGGCTTGGCCGGCCCGGTAGGCGGCCGGATCGTTGCCGCCGCCACCCAGGTCTCCCTGGCCCCAGCCCGGGGAGGCACTGATGCCGTGCGCGGCGCATTCCGGGTCCGCGAGTTCGGGCAGGACCGGGATGCCGTGGCTCTGAAGCCGCTGCCGCAGGCGGAGTCCCGCGGCAGCCTCGTCAGCTTGGACGGCGGTCTTGACGACGACGGGGACCGTCTCCGTGGGGACCCTGGCAACGAGCCTGCGCTCCGGGTTGTATCTCAGCACGCTGACCGGGGGGTCCAGGAAGCGCCCTGCCGCGGGGAGCGCTCCGAGCCGACGGAGTCCGTGGTCCCGGAGCCAGCGCAGGTTGGGGCGAAGCGGCCAGTCCTCCTCGATGGGACCGGCCGCCACGGCGACGTCGGGGTTGAGATGATCGGGCTGGATAAGCCGGATGCCGCCGCCGCGCTTTTGCGAACTGTCTGCCCGCTGCTGCAGTTTCCCGACGTGCTCCGGTGTTGTTGTCAGTGCCCAGCCGTAGCTGCCGGCACCGCTGGCATAACTGCCGCTGCCGTAACTGCCGTTGCCGGTCCGGCGGAAGGCGACGAGGGCGGAGGTGTGCGGTTTGTAGCGGGTCCTGACGATCTGGACACTTTCGCCCAGGAGCTCGGAGAGCAGCTCGTCGTCGAGCACCCAGTTCAGGCCAGGGACCCGGACGTCACGGGCCGCCAGGGCACGGTCAGCGTCGCGCCGCTGCGCCTGCAGCCACTGTCCCTGCAGCCATCGTCCCTGCAGCCGCTGTCCCTGCGGGGTGCTCACGTCGGCACCTTGAACAGTTCACCCGGCTCGGGGGTCTGCTGCCGGTGGACCCAGCCGGCAAAGCGGGAATCCGGATCGGCCAGCAATGACTGCGGCGGCCCGTCTTCCAGGATTTGGCCGTCTTCGAGCCAGATCACCCGGTCGCACGATTGGGCCGAGTTGACGTCGTGGGTGATCGTGATGGAGGTCCGGCCCTCGGTGAGTGTGTCCAGGGCGCTGAGGACCGAATCCCGGGATGCCGGATCGAGGCCGGCGGTCGCCTCGTCCAGGATCACGATCGGGGCCTTGCGGAGCATGGCACGGGCGACGGCCAGCCGTTGACGCTGGCCCCCGGAAAGATCGTTGGCCGCCTCGCCAAGGACGGTTTCATAGCCCTGGGGCAGTGCGCGGATGAAACCGTCGGCCTGGGCGAGGGCCGCCACGGCTTCGATCTCCTCATCGGTGGCATCGAGGCGGCCGAACCTGATGTTCTCCCGGACGGAGGTTCCGAACAGCACGGAGTCCTGGAGCAGGATTGAGACATGGGAACGCACGGAAGCGATCTTCAGGGCCCGCAGGTCCTCGCCGCCGAGGCTGACACTTCCCTTCCACGGGTCCACCATCCGGAGGATCATGCTTGCCAGCGTGGACTTCCCGGCCCCGGAAGGCCCCAGCACGGCGCAGTGCTGACCCGCCGGTATGGTCAGAGTGATTCCCTTGAGCACCGCGGTTTCCTCGAAGTGGCCGGCCCAGACGTCCTCGAACACAATGTCCGGGTGCGGGTTCTTGAGGGCGACGGCGTGCGGTGACTCGGGCACGTCACTCTGGGCCTCAAGCAGGTCCGCAACCCGTTCCCCGGAGGCCGTCGCGCGTGCGATACGGCTGGTGTACCTGGCCACGTCCTTGAGTGGCCTCAGCCCGGTTTTCAGGTAAGTCAGGAAAACGACCAGATCTCCGGGTGTCATCGCGTGGTGCATCACCCTCCATCCACCGGCAGCCAGGACCACCGCCGTCGCGATTCCCGTCAGGACGTCGGTCTTCCGTTGCAGGCTGGCGGCCAGCCGCAGCGTGACCACCCCTGAGCCAAGTGCCGACTGGTTGCTCTTGCTGAAGCCCGAGCTGAGGGTGTCTTCGAGTCCGTACGCCTGGACTTCGCGCATTGCGCCCAACGTCTGGGCGGCGGTGGTGGCCAGGGCGCTTTCACCCTTGCGTGACTTGCGGGCCGCCGTAGTAATCGATCCCGAGTTCTTGCGGGACACCAACACGAATATCCCGATGGACACGAACGTCACCAGTGCGATCAAAGGATCGAGCCAGAGCATGATGATCATCATTGCTATCAGCGACACGAAATTGCCGATGAGGGGGAGCCCCGCCGTGACGGCCACATCCTGCAGCCGGGACACGTCTCCGACGAGCCGCTGGACAGTGTCGCCGGTGGAGGCGCGGCTGTGGTGGCGCATCGACAGGCCCTGGAGGTGGCGGAAGGTTCGGGCGCGCAATTCGGAGGAAATCCGGGTACCCACCAGGGCAAACGAAATCGCGGACACGTAGCCGGCCACGGCCCGGATCAGGCAGATGACAACCACCGCACCGGCGCAGAGGAGCAACACCTCCGCGCTCGCCTCCACGCTGAGCGGGGACCTGCGCAGAGTGGCGCCGAGTGAGTGTGAGACGGAGTCGAGGACGATTTTCACCGGCCACGGCTCAAGAAGCCGGAAGAGGATTTCCACGGCCATGGCAATGAATCCCCAAGTGATGAGCAGCCTGTGCCCGCGCAAATGCGGGCGGACGCATCGCAAGGTCCGCCGCAGCGGTGAGAGTTCAGCCGGTGCGCTGGTGCGGGTCCGTCGCCACAAGGTCCGCCAGCTGCGGGGGTGCGAATGTCTGGCAGTGGTGGTCATTGCCTGGCCAGTCTGCGTGCAGGCGGCAGCGCCCCGGTGATCCGGGACAGCACCCCGCTCCAGCTGAACCGCTGCACGGCGTCGTTGCGGGCCTCGAGCCCCAGCCTTTCCCGCAAATTCGGGTCTTGGCCGAGCCGGAGGAGGGCGTCCGCGAGCGCGGCAGGGTCCCCCGGCGGGACGAGGATCCCGGTGCGGCCGTCCTGGATGATGGACGGAATCTGGCCCACGGCGCTCGCGATCACAGGCAACCCGGCCGCCATGTACTCAAAAACCTTCAGTGGCGAGAAGTAATCGTCCTGGCCAGGTCCGTCCGGGGGATAGGGAGCGGCGGCGGCGTCGAATTCTGCCAGGAGGCCGGGCACCGCAGCCGGCGCGACGGCGCCTGAGAATACCGTCGGCACGCCGAGGGATTCGGCGAGGCGTTCGAGGTCCTGCCGGCCGGGGCCGTCACCCACCACATGGAGCTGCCAGCGCAGGCCCGGGTCGGCGGTCTGCTGGTTGGCCAGGGCGACACCGTGCAGCAGGCCGGGGACACCGTGCCAGGGCTTCAAGGTTCCGACGAACCCGACGGTGAGGTGGTCCGGATTCCGTCGGCCGGGGCGGCGGGCCGTGATCCGTTCGACGTTCACTCCGTTCGGCGCCAGCACAGTCCTGGCGGTCGGCACCCGCGCCCGCACCCAGCGGACCACGGGATCCGAGACGCAGGCCACGACGTCGGCCGTCGCGGCGTTGCGGCGGAACACCGTCTCAGCCTTCTTCACATCGAGCAGCTGGCGGTACCGCTGCTGCTCCTCGATCAGCGGAGCATTGACCTCAAGAACGGACGGCACGTCCAGGATGCGGGCCACCACCGACAGTGCCGGGCTAAACAGCGAATACCGCTCGTAGAACAGCCCGCAACCGTTGCGCAGGACCTCGTCCGCCAGGCCCAGCGCGGCGTCCTGGACCGCCCGTTCCCGCGCCGAGGCGGGGACGGATTCCGGCTTGACTTCGACGACGTCGAGATCGGCAAGATCGCTGGGCCGCTCGGTGCCGAGCAGGGTGCAGTAGACGGTGACGACGGCGCCGGTGCCACGCCACGCCCGGACGATTTCCTGGACATGGACGGAGGAGCCCTTGGTGCCGAAGACAGGAACGCCGGGGTCGGCGCAGAGATAGGCCACGCGTGTCATGCGACTCTCCTTTCAGAACGGGAGAGGGACCTCAGGAGCTCGGCCTGGCGGTGGACGTCGTAGTCCTCCTCGATCAGGGCGCGGGCGTTGCGGGACATGGCAAGCCTGTCCGTGGCCGGGGAGCCGAGCGTGCAGATGCCGCGGGCCAGGGCGTGCGGGTTGCCCGGCCGGACCAGGATCCCGGTGGAGCCGTTCCGGACTACTTCGGGGATCCCGGTGACGGACGTGCTGACGCAGGGGACGCCCGTGGCCATGGCCTCGAGCAGGACCGTGGGCATGCCGTCCGCGTTGCCGTCGGCGCCGACCACGCAGGGTGCCACGAAGACATCGGAGGAGTGGAGCAGCTCGTGGACCTGGTCCTGGGTCTGCGGGCCGAGGAGGCGGACGTACCCGCCGAGCCGGAGCTCGCCGATGCCGGCCTCCAGTTCCTCGGCCATGAGCCCGGTCCCGGCGATCCGGAGGTCCAGTTTGACCCCTTGGTCCAGCAGTTCGGCGGCCGCGGGCAACAGATACTGGAAGCCTTTTTTCTCCACCAGGCGCCCGACGGCGGCGATCCGGAGGGTGGCTCCTAGCGGCCGGGGCTCCCGGTACGGGAAGCGCTCCAGCTCCAGGCCGTTGCGCACCAGATGGAGCCGGGCGGTCGAGGACGGGAAGCGGCGGCACAGGTAGCGCATGTTGTACCGGCTGATGGTCACGGCGTGGTGGGCCTGCTCGAGCTTGAGCCGCAGGTCCTCGTCCTGGACCGATTCATGGAAGATATCCACCGCGTGCGCGGTGAACGAGAACGGGATGCCGGTGATGAGGGACGTCAGCCGGGCCACGGTGGTTGATCCCGAGGCGAAGTGGACGTGCATGTGCCGGATGTTGCGGTTCTGCAGCGCGGTGGCCAGGTTGATGGCCTGCACGGCGTCGTCTGCCGAGGCGGCGGCGAGTTCGCCCAAATTCCGGCCGACGGCGGCTGTGAGCCCGGCCGCGTCGGCCATCCGGAGGCTCTCCCACAGGGCCACAGTCTTGATGGGGCGGTCAATGTACGTCACCGGTGCCTGGACCCGGGCGAGCTCGGGGTGGAACCGGGGGTCGTCGGTGGGCCGGAGCGAGAAGATTTCGATCCGGTCCCCGGCGGCCTCGCGGGCCAGGATCTCCGAAACGATGAACGTTTCGGAGAACCGCGGGTACATCTTCAGGACGTACGCCGTCCCCGGTTCAAACGGCGACACGGCTGGCACCTTTCACGCTCACGGCGGCATCGCTTTCGTCCGCGTTGAATTGTTCGGCACTGGCCCGTTCGGCGGTGACCTGATCGGCACTGTCCCGCTCGGTATCGGCCAGCCCGGTGGTGGCCAGCGGCCGCAGCAGCTCGGCGGCCAGCTGCGGAACCCGGATCAGGCCGTCCAGCACGGCACGACGGCGGTCCACGGTGGTGCCGAACCGGGCGGCCAGCCAGGCCGCCAGGATCTCCGGCGTCAGCGTGCCAATCTCGTGTTGCTCCAGGTACCCGGCCGCGGCGAGGGAGGCGGCCCGGATCCGCTGCTCGGCGCGCGACTGCGTGCGGGGCACGATCAGGGCCGGGACAGGCGTGCTCATGATTTCGCACACCGTGTTGTAGCCGCCCATGGCCACGACTGCGCCGGCGTGCCGGATGTGGAACACGATGTCATCGACTGCGGCGACCACTTTGACGCCGGGGCGGGCCCGCTGCCGGAGGTCGTTGAGCTGCTCGGCGGGCATCTGCGGCCCGGCGACCACGAGGTGTCCCAGCCCGTCCGGGACCGGCGTGGCGACGGCGACGCGGGCCAGGGCATAGCCGTCCGAACCGCCGCCGACCGTCGTCATGCAGTACCGCCCGGGCATGCAGCTGGTGCCGGAGGCCGAAGGGCGCCCCTCGGCGAGGTAGCCCGTGTACCGGATGAGCTTTCGGAGGGCGAACGGTATTTCGCCGGCTGCTACGGGATCATGGACCGCGGGATCGCCGTAGACCCAAATGGCGTCGAACAGGTCCTTCACCACGCGGGGACCGCCCACCCTGGCCCATTCGGCGAGGGCCGCGGCGGGCGAGTCAAGGACCTCTCGGAGGCCCAGCACCACGCGCACGGGCCCGGCGGTGCGGGCGTGGCGCAAGGCTGTTTCGAGTTCGCCATGAACGCCCGTGGCGTGCCGGTCCACCACCACGAGGTGGGGGGAGAAACCGGCCAGCGTTGCCTGCAGCAGCCTGGCCCGCAATGGCACGAGCTCCCCCATGGGCAACGTCAGATTCCGCGGCAGGTAGCCCGCGGAACCCTTCGCCACACCGGGAAGGAGTACCCAGTCCCAGCCCTCGGGCAGCCGGAACGCCGGTGCGAGGGCTGTGCCGGTGATGAGGATTCCGGTGACGGGGCGGCCGATCAGGCCGGGAAGCTGATTGTTCAGCGCGTGGGCCAGTGCTAGATTCCGACGCACATGTCCCAGGCCCACTGAATCATGCGAGTACAGCACTATCCGCAATGGCTCCACAACAATCCTCCCCCGCCCCCGGTGCCCCCGGACACGGTCGCGAACGCGACTGTGTACGGGCAGGTGCTGTCTGATGTTATGCACCAGCGTGCGCCCCGAGAGTGAGGATGGGATGAGGGGATGATTAAGGATTCCTCATCCAAGGGCCCGCGTTTGCGGCGCCGCGCTTAGGCACGTACACCGGCAGGTGCGGGCCAGGCCAGACGGCGGGCAAGGTAAGGCGGCGGGCAAGGTAAGACGGCGGGCCAGGTCAGACGCGGACGCCGGAGGACTGCAGGGGGATCCGGATCAGGAAAGTGGCCCCGTGGCCGAATTCGGATTCCACCGTGGCCACGCCCCCATGCGCCTGGGCGATGGCCGCGACAATGGCAAGGCCTAGTCCCGAGCCCTCCACGCCGCGGCCCGTGTGCGCCCGGCCGAACCGTTCGAAGATCCGCCTCTGGTCCTCGGTGGCGATGCCGATCCCGTCATCGCGCACCCACAGCACGAGGGTGTCCTGCGGGGGCAGCGAGGTGCCGTCGTTCGCCGTCGGGCGCTCAATCCGGGAGCCGAGCGCGATGGTGGAGGACGGACCGGTGTACTTGACGGCGTTCGCGGCGAGCTGGACCAGTGCCTGGGTGAGGCGCTGCGGATCCGCCTCCACCACGTAGTCGGCTCTTTCATCGATCTGCCAGTGCCGGTCGGCCAGGACGTGCACTTTCTCCATGACCTGATCCAGGAGTTCCGGGACCCGGACGGGTTCACGCTGGATGAAGCCGATCTCGCCGGAGTTGGCGAGCAGCAGGAGGTCGTCCACCAGGCGCTGCATCCGGTCCACCTCGTCCAGCAGCACGTCCCTGGTGGCAATGACATCGTCCGGATCATCGACCGTCACGAGCTCGAGGTGCCCGCGGAGAATGGTCAGCGGGGTCCGCAGTTCATGGCCGGCGTCGTCCAGGAACTGCTGCTGTTGCTGGGCGCCCTCATCGAGTCTTTCCAGCATGGTGTTGAAGGTCTTGGCAAGCAGGGTGACGTCGTCCTCGCCCTTGCGCACCTGGACCCGCTGCGTGAGGTCCTCCGGACCCACCGCCCGGGAAGTCTCGCGCATACGGCGGAGCGGATCGAGCAGCCGGCCGGCAACCACGCTGCCAATCACCGCGGCAGCCAGGAGCATGCCGAGGGCCACCAGCGAATACGTCCGGACCGAGCTGGCGTTGTGCTCGCGCTGGTCGCCCGCGTCCCGGCCGACCAGGAAGAATGTCCCGGGGGCGCCTTTCATGGGCACCACCACTGTTCTGAGCGGACGGCCGTCCGAGTTCAGCTCGCCGAAGGACGCGCCGGCCTGGTTACTGAGCTGGGCGGCATCGGCCAACATGCTGTTGTTCAGGAGGTTGCTGTCCCCGTTGCCCTCAACGGTCCATGCCACATGCCCATCCACTATCCCTGCCATGACCTCGTTGCTGCGCGGCTCGATATCCTCCGCGGCCTCGTGAAGTGCGCTGATGTACTTCCTGTTAGCGTAGTCTCCGGACGTTTTTTTGTTGGTCTGGACGAGCTTGACCACGGCGTTGGCCTTGTCCAGAACCGCCTGGTCTGTCCTGGCGTCAGCCTCCTGGAACTGCACCACGAACGTGACCACCCCGGCCGTGACCACTCCGGCGAGCATCATGCCCAGCATGGCGGCCACCACCCGGAAACGCACCGAGTGGAACTTTGCGCCCCAGCCGGACGGGTCCTGGGTTTCCGCCTCAGGGAAGGCAACCGCCGGCGCGGCCTGGCCGTCTTCACTGGGATGTTCATCCGAGGTGGCCACTCTGTTCCCTTCCTGCGCGGATCAGCTTGCTGTGCCTAGCTGAGGCGGTACCCGGCGCCGCGGGTGGTGAGGATTCGGTCCGCGCCGAGTTTCATCCGCAACTGACGCACGTACACATCCACCACGTTGGACGTGCCGTCGAAGTCGTAGCCCCAGACATGGCTGAGCAGCTGCTGCCGGCTCAGAACCTGCCCGGGGTGGAGCAGGAACATTTCCACCAACGCGAATTCGCGGGCGGAGAGTTCCACCATCCTGCCGTCGACGCTGACCGAGTGGGTGAGCAGGTTCAGCTCCAGGTGCCCGTAGCGCATGACGCTTCCCGCCAGCACATCGCCGGTGTCCGACTTGCGGATCCGGGCCTTGATGCGGGCCACGAGTTCCTCGAAGTGGAAAGGCTTGACGATGTAGTCGTCGGCGCCGCCCTCCAGCGCTGCGACGGTGTCGCTGGATGATCCGCGGGCCGTGAGGAAGATGACCGGGATGCCCACCTGGCCGCGGCGCAGTGCCGCGAGGACGGCGTACCCGTCCAGGCGGGGGAGCCCGATGTCCAAAAGCAGGAGATCGAATTCGCCGCTGGAGGCGTAGTCCACGGCCGTGACGCCGTCGGCGACCACTGTGGGCACGTAGCCAGCCGCGCGCAGGCCCTTTTCGATGAAGCGGGAGATGCGTTCTTCGTCTTCTGCAATAAGGATGCGGGTCAAGGTGACTCCCTGGAAAAGCCCGGATCCGGAAGGCCCCCCTAGCCGCGCATCTGCACGGTCCTCTTCGCGGGATCCTAGGCCTGCTCCAATACTGCGGCGTCTCCTACATGTGACTGGGAGGAATTCCGGGGCCCCAGCAGCCTCGATCAGCCCGGAGTGCGGGCCGGACCCGTGCCCCGCTGTGTGGGGCCGGCGGTTGAGCTGGTGCGGACCCGTCAGGGCGGCGCGGCAGGACGTGCTGGACCGCGCGCTGGACAAGAGGCCCCTGCGTCGGGGCGACTGAACGTTCTTGATTCAGAAGGAATGGACATCTGGTGATCCTCCAGAGGACGGCCCCACGGCGTGGGGTTCCATCGGGCAGCTGCGGCTGAGACTATTCCCGCTTCTTTCATCCTGCCCCCGTAATGGAGCCTGCGCCACCTTTGATCGGTTGATTTTCAGGCTATTAACAGGGACCTCACCATCACCGCCCAAAAAGCGCGCCGGTGAGCTGGCGAGTCAGGTCGTGGATGAGGTCCAGGCGGTCCGCACTGTCGGCGTCGTCCGGGCCCCACGTATAGATGACCACCGCGTAGGAGCGGTCCCCGGCGCTGAGCAGGGCGGCGTCGTGGACGTAGCCCTGCACCACGCCGTACTTGTGGTGGACCGTGATGCCGGGCGCAACGGCGGCCGGGACGAGGTCCTCGTCATTGGTGTGCTGCATGTAGCCGAGCAGCTCCGCGGTGTGATCGGCGTTGAGCAGCTTGCCCGTGGTGAGCTGCGCCAGGAGCCGCGCCATGTCCGGCGGGGCCACCAGGTTTTGCTCGGGATCGTAGGTGATGCCGTGGGTGGCGGCGTAGGCGGTGAGGTTGGGGTAGCCGATGTCCCGCATCAGCAGGAGCCATGAGTCGTCGCTGCTGGTGTTGATCATGGCTTTGAGCTGGAACGCGGCATTGAACGCGCCCAGGGGAGCATCGAGTGACTTATCGCCGGTTTCCACGAGGTGGTAGTAGGCGGCGGCCGTCAGGACCTTCGCGGTGCTCGCCGCCGTGTACGGTGCCACGTCGCCGTAGCTCTGCAGCTGGCCGTCGCGGGTGTCCAGCACGGCGACGCCGATCCGGTGATCGGGGTGCGCGCCGATGATCCGCTGCATCTCGGCGGGAAGGTCGACGGCGGCGGCGGGGGCTGCCGGTGCGGTCTCCGCCGGGCCCGGCTCCTGCTGCTGGGCGACGGTCAGGACGTCACCGGTCAGGAAGTCGCGGGTCAGGAAGTCACGGGTGTGGGAATCACTGCCGGGTGCGGTCCGGATCGCGCCGAGGACCACGACGGCGGCCAGCACCAGCACGGCGGCGGCCCAGACGAGCACCACGTTCCTGCGGTGGGTGGGAGCGGCCGGCCGGGGGCCCGGATTCGTCATGTGCGTGGGCCTTTCCGGACTCGACTGGGTGGTGCCTCCGACGTTAGGCCGGGCCGGGGGTGAAGTCCACGGAGCGCGCGGGGCGCGGCCCAAGTGGGACAAAAATCCCAGATGCGGGTCCACTACGCTGGCATTCATGACCCGGAAAATTACTGTCAGCCTGCCGGACGCCGCGTTGCGTGAGTACCTTCAGCCGCACCCGGACGTCACTGTCCTGGAGTGGGACCTCGCCGGTGAGCCGCCCCTGCCGCGGATCGACATCGTGGTCCCGCCGTACATGGGCGGGCCGGCGGTCCTGCGGAGCCTGGCAGCGGTGGACACGGCCCTGGTGCAGAGCCAATCGATCGGGTACGACGGCGTGGCGGAGTTCCTGCCGGCCGGGCGGGTCTTCGCCAACGCGTCCGGCGTGCACGAGACCTCCACCGCGGAGCTGGCGCTCGCCCTGATCCTCGCCAGCCAGCGCGAGCTGCCCCGCCTGATCCAGAACCAGCAGGACGGCCGGTGGGATGCCCGGCCCACGGCCAGCCTGGCCGACCGCCGTGTCCTGATTGTTGGCTACGGCGGGGTGGGCAAGGCGATCGAGGACCGGCTGCTTCCATTCGAGACCACCGTGACCCGGGTGGCCAGCACCGAACGGACGGATGACCGCGGACGGATCCACGGCATCGCGGAGCTGCACACGCTCCTGCCGGAGCACGACATCGTGGTGGTGGGGGTTCCGCTCAGCGACTCCACCCGGCACCTGATTGATGACGCCTTCCTCGCGGCCATGCCGGACGGCGCCCTGGTGGTGAACGTGGCCCGCGGCCCGGTGGCGGACACGGAGGCCGTGGTCCGGCACACCGCCTCCGGCCGGATCCGCGCCGCGCTGGACGTCACTGATCCCGAACCCCTGCCGCAGGACCACCCGCTCTGGCGGACCCCGGGCGTCATCATCAGCCCGCACGTGGGTGGCGCGAGCTCGGCGATGCGCCCGCGGATGGGCCGGCTGCTGCAGCGGCAGATCGAGATCATGCTGGCGGGCGAGCCGCCGGTGAATGTGGTGTTGAACGGCTAGTTGGGCGGCACGGGCCCCGGCCCGGGCGTGTCGCTTTAGCCCTCCTGGGTCACGGCCGACATATCGCCGACGCCAGGTGTGCCGTCGGCGAGCGCGTAGCGCTGCTGCACCGCGCCCTTCTGTGAGGCGACGACCGGCTCGATGAGCCTGAGGTTCGTCGGAACTACCCCGTCCGCGAAGACCTTCTTTCCACCGCCGAGGAGGATCGGATATACCCAGAGCGTAAGTCGGTCGAAGAGCCGCTCGGCAAACAGGGTCTGCACGAAGTCGAGGCTGCCGATCACGTGGATGTGCTCGTGCCGGTCGCGCAGTTCGCGTACGGCGGCGACGGTATCAGGACCGAGGAGCGTGGAGTCGGCCCATTCGAGGGCCGGCGACTGGCGCGAGGCCACATATTTCGGGATGCGGTTGAACAGCCGTGCGATGTCACCGTTGGCGTGCGGCCAGTAGGCGGCGAAAATGTCGTAGGTCCGGCGTCCGAGCAGAAGCGCGTCCATCCCTTCCATCCCGGAGACGACCTGCTCGCCGACGACCTCGTCGATGAGGGGTGCCTGCCAGCCGCCAAACGCGAAGCCGTCGGCAGGGTCCTCGTCGGGCCCGCCGGGCGCCTGCGCAACGCCGTCGAGAGTGGTGAACAGGTCGATATGGATGAGTCCCATGCCGTGCTCCTTCTCCGTCGCCCGTCGTCGCCGCGGCGACGGGATCACTTCGAGGCTGGCACACCGTTCCCCTGCGAAGCAACAGGTATCAGCGGCTCCCGGCGGTGTCCACCACGCAGAACCTGTTGCCCTCCGGATCGGCCAGGATCACGTAGTCGGCGTCCGAGGGCCGCTTGCTCCATTCGATCCGGGTGGCGCCCAGGGCCAGGAGGCGCTGCACCTCGGCGTCCTGGGTGTCCGTGTAGAGGTCCAGGTGCAGTCGCGGGGGAATCTGGACGGCCGCGGGGACGCGGTCCAGGGAGACACAGGTGCCCACGCCGCCCGGCGGCTGCAGGATCACGAAGTCGCCGTCGGGCTCGTACCGCTGCTCGTAACCCAGGGCTGCCTGCCAGAAATTCATCTGGCGTTCGAGGTTGTCCACCCGGATGACGATTGAGCCAATGCGCAGCATCCGCCTCAAGCTACACCCGGGCCGCAGGCCCGGCAAGCAGTCCAGCCCGGCAAGCAGTCCAGCCCGGCAAGCAAACCGCGCATTTGAACATCGCCGCAGGCCCGCCCCCGATTCGCCCTGAGAGGAACCCAGCTATCTCCCGGCGGCCGGACGTAAACTGACCCACACAAGTGCCTGTGACGCGTGAAGTGGAGACCGGATGCTCTGGAAACTGCTCGTCGAATACCTGAGGCCGCAGCGGCGGCTGTTGCTCGCCGTCGTCGTCTTCCAGCTGGCGGCGTCCATTGCCTCGCTGTACCTGCCCACCTTGAACGCGGACATCATCGATCAGGGCGTGGCGACGGGGGACACGGACTACATCCTGCGCGTCGGCGGCCTGATGCTGGCGGTCACGCTGCTGCAGGTCATCTGCACCGTCGTGGCCGTGTACTTCGGGGCGAAGGCCGCGATGGCGCTGGGCCGGGACGTCCGGGGTGCTATCTTCAGCCGGGTCGCCGCTTTCTCCGAGCAGGAAGTCACCCGGTTCGGCCCGCCCAGCCTCATCACCCGCTCCACCAACGACGTCCAGCAGGTCCAGCAGCTGGTCCTGATGTCCGCCACGCTCATGGTTACGGCGCCCATGCTCTGCATCGGCGGGGTGATCATGGCCATCCGGCAGGACCTGCAGCTGTCCTGGCTGATCGCCGTCAGCGTCCCCGTGCTGCTGGCCGCGGTGGGTTCCATCATCTTGCGGATGGTGCCGCTGTTCCGGGTGATGCAGGCCCGGATCGACACCGTCAACCGGGTGCTGCGCGAACAGCTCACCGGCATCCGCGTGGTGCGGGCCTTCGTCCGGGAGGACGTGGAGACGGCCCGCTTTGCCCGCGCCAACGAGGACGTCACGGACACTGCGCTGCGCGCCGGCAGGCTCATGGCTCTCGCGTTCCCCACCGTGATGTTGGTCCTCAACGTCTCCAGCACAGCCGTGATCTGGTTCGGCGCGTTCCGGATCGAGGACGGCTCCATGCAGGTGGGCACCATGATCGCGTTCCTGAGCTACCTGATGCAGATCCTGATGTCCGTAATGATGGCCACGTTCATGGCGATCATGATCCCGCGCGCCGCCGTCTCGGGGGACCGGATCGGCGAGGTCCTCGGGACCGAATCCAGCGTCCGGCCGCCGCTGCGCCCGGTTTCGCGCGCGGCCGGGCGGGCAGCCCGTGGCGAGCTGGAGATGCGCGACGTCGGGTTCGCCTACCCGGGTGCCGAGCAGCCGGTGCTGTCGGACGTGAACTTCACCGCCCGCGCGGGGCAGACGACGGCGATCATCGGCAGCACCGGCTCCGGCAAGACCACCCTGGTGAACCTGATGCCGCGGCTCTTCGACGCGACCTCCGGTTCGGTCCGAATTGACGGCGTGGACGTCCGCGAGCTGCACCCGGACCTGCTGTGGGGGCACATCGGCCTGGTCCCGCAAAAGCCCTACCTGTTCTCCGGCACGGTGCGCAGCAACCTGCTCTACGGCAAGCCGGACGCCACCGAGGACGAGCTCTGGCGGGCCCTGAGGATTGCCCAGGCGCAGGATTTTGTGGAGGATCTGGAGGGCGGGCTGGATGCACCGATCTCGCAGGGCGGCACCAACGTCTCCGGCGGCCAGCGGCAGCGGCTCGCGATCGCCCGGGCGCTGGTGAAACAGCCCGAGCTGTACATCTTTGACGACTCCTTCTCCTCGCTGGACACCGCCACGGACGCCCGGCTGCGGCAGGCACTCAAGCAGCACACCGCCGGGGCCACCATGGTGATCATCGCCCAGCGGGTCTCCAGCATTGTGGACGCGGACCAGATCCTGGTGCTCGAACGCGGCAGGATCGTCGCGCACGGCACGCACGAAGATCTGCTGGAAGCCTCGGAGACCTACCGGGAGATTGTGAACTCCCAGCTCGCAGCGGAGGAGGCAGCATGAGCCGCACCGACAAGGCGCCGACGCCGGCCCCCGCCGCCGCTCCTGCCGCCGGGGCCCCCGGGGCCGCCGGGGCTCCCGCGGCGAAAACCCCCATGCGGATTCCCCGTCCGGCGGGCGGCCCGTTTGCCGGGATGAACATCCCGGCCGAGAAGGCCATGAACTTCGGACCGTCTGCCCGGCGGCTGCTGGGGGAGCTGCGGCCCGAACGGCTGTGGCTGACGCTGGTCCTGGTGCTCGCCGTCGTCGGGGTGACGTTCTCGGTGATCGGACCCCGGCTCCTGGGCGAGGGCACTAACCTGATCTTCGCCGGCGTCGTGTCCAAGCAGCTGCCGCCCGGGGAGACCCAGGACCAGGTGCTCGCCCAGATGCGCGCCGCCGGGCAGACCCAGCAGGCGGACATGCTCGGCGCCATGACGCTGACCCCGGGCGCCGGGATCGACTTCACCGCGCTGGCCACCGTGCTGCTGTGGGCGCTGGTGCTGTACGTGCTGGCGTCGGTGTTCGGCTGGATGCAGGCGTACATCCTCAACGGCGTCGTGCAGCGCACGGTCTTCCGGCTACGGGAACGGATAGAGGCGAAGATCAACCTGCTGCCGCTGCGCTACTTCGATTCCGTGCAGCGCGGCGAGCTGCTCAGCCGGGTGACCAACGACGTCGACAACCTCTCCCAGAGCCTGCAGCAGTCCATCAGCCAGGCCGTGACCTCGGTGCTGACCGTGGCCGGGGTGCTGGTGATGATGGTCCTGCTCTCGCCCACGCTGGCGCTGATTGCGCTGGTGACCATTCCGCTGACCCTGGTGACGACGGCGGTGATCGCCAAGCGCTCCCAGAAGCTGTTCGTGGCCCAGTGGCGGCATACCGGCGAGCTGAACGGGCAGATCGAGGAAACCTACACCGGGCATGCCCTGGTGAAGGTGTTCGGCCGGCAGCGCGAGGTGGAGGAGCGGTTCCGGCAGAAGAACGCGGAGCTGTACCAGGCGAGCTTCGGCGCGCAGTTCATTTCCGGCCTGATCATGCCGGCCATGACGTTCATCGGGAACCTGGTCTACGTGGGGATCGCCGTGGTGGGCGGCCTGCAGGTGGCCTCCGGGGCGATGCAGCTGGGCGATGTGCAGGCGTTCATCCAGTACTCACGGCAGTTCACCCAGCCGCTGGCCCAGTTGGGGTCCATGGCGAACCTGCTGCAGTCCGGCGTGGCCTCGGCCGAGCGGGTGTTCGAGCTGCTGGACACGGACGAGCAGTCGCCCGATCCTTCGCCGTCCGAGGCGCCTACTGGTGGCCGGGGGCGGCTGGTGTTCGAGGACGTTTCCTTCTCCTATTCGCCGGACAAGCCGCTGATTTCCTCCCTCAGCCTGGTGGCGGAGCCGGGGCAGACGGTGGCCATTGTGGGCCCGACGGGTGCGGGCAAGACCACCCTGGTGAACCTGATGATGCGCTTCTACGAGCTCGACGCCGGCCGGATCACGCTGGACGGCGTGGACGTCACCGCGATGACCCGGGATGAGCTGCGCTCGCGGATGGGCATGGTGCTGCAGGACACCTGGCTGTTCGGCGGGACCATCCGGGACAACATCGCCTACGGCCGGCCCGGCGCTTCGGAGGACGAAATCCTGGAGGCCGCGAAGGCGACGTACGTGGACCGGTTCGTCCGGTCCCTACCTGAGGGCTACGACACCGTGCTCGACGACGAAGGCGGCAATGTGTCCGCCGGCGAGAAGCAGCTGCTCACCATCGCCCGGGCGTTCCTGGCCCGGCCGTCCGTGCTGATCCTGGACGAGGCGACTTCTTCCGTGGATACGCGGACTGAAGTGCTGGTGCAGAAGGCGATGAGCGCGCTGCGCTCGGACCGGACTTCGTTTGTCATTGCCCACCGGCTCTCCACCATCCGCGACGCCGACCTCATCCTGGTGATGGAGGCCGGCCAGATCGTGGAGCAGGGGAACCATGCTTCGCTGCTGGAGGCGGGCGGCGCGTACGCCGCGCTGTACGCGGCGCAGTTCGCGGCGCCTGTGGCGGAGGTCTAGAGAAAACAACAATTCGTCTGTCGGTCTCGAGACGGAGACGCTCAGCGTTTTTGCGCGCAATCAACTTTACGTAATATCCACTATCGGCGGGGGCCCGCGGGACCTCAGGAGACAGTTAGGTGGCCCGACCAGGTCATCGTCTTGACAATCTGGGGATAGTCGGGCGGGACTCAGCGAGTCTTCATTTAGTCCGCAGGTGAGACCTCCTTTGCGGAAGCCGCGGCGGTTGTTGGAAGTTGAGCGAGGATCCGGTTGGCCATTGCCTCGATGCCGTCGTGGGTGGGTCCGGTGAGTCCGGCTTCGTCTGCTTGTAGGGGTTCCAGTGTTTCCAGCTGGGATTGGAGGAGGGAAGGCGGCATGAAGTGTCCGGGGCGTTGGGCCACTCGGTTCTGCAGGACGGGCAGCTCGACGCTGAGTTGAATGAACACGGTTCCGGGTGCTTTGGCCCTGATGGCGTCTCGGTAGGCTCGTTTTAGTGCCGAACACGCCACGATGATCCCCTCCGGGTGGATGGACGCCAGTTCGGCGCCTACAAGTCCAAGCCAAGGCCATCGGTCCTGGTCATCCAGGGGGTTGCCGGCGGCCATTTTCTGCACATTTTCCTGCGGGTGCAGGGAGTCGGAATCGACGAAAGTGGCGCCCGTGCGTTGGGCCAGCGCTGCCCCGACGGTGGATTTTCCTGCTCCTGACACGCCCATCACGACAAGGACGGGTTTCATTACAGCGTCCCTTGGTGCTCGGTCCCCGCGGGAATCGGTGAGAGCCGGGTAACTTCGACAGGTTCCTGAAGGAGGCCGTCGAGCGAGGCATTGAGGCGTTTGACGGCCTCTCCCTCACCGTGGGCGTCGAGCAGTTCTGCGGTTTCCCACTTTTCAATCATGACGATCTGGCCGTTAGGCGCTTCGTGGATGGAGTACAGCAGGCATCCAGGTTCCTGGTGCACTTCGGCGATTGCGGGGGAAAGGGCGGCAGCTACCGCGCTCAAGGCCCCTTCTTTGGGTGTGAAAACGGCGGTAACAATGACGGTCATGGGATTTCCTTAGCTGATGGGGGAGAGAGTGAGGGGTGAGCAGCTGCTGCGTGGGACGAAGTCGGCCTTAACTTCAATCGTTCGGGGGGCTGGAGGGAGCCGGCCCTGCATCCTTCCCAGGACCAGCTCCAGGGAGTGCACCGCGAGCATGTCGATCGGCTGACGGATTACGCTCAATGGCGGGCTGGTCAGTTCCGTCCAGGGATTGTCGTCAAAGACTATGACCGAGAGCTCGTCGGGTATCCGCACGCCGATCTGGACGAGGCGTCGAACGGAGCTCTGAACCTGGGCGGTGTTGGCCACAATGAGCCCGGTCGGACGGTCTGGCAGAGCGAGAAGAGACCCGGCTGCATCGCCCCCGCCGTCTCCCCGAAACGGTACATCCCGGATCAGCTGGGGGTCGACACTTATCGAAAAGTTGTTGTGCGCGCTCTTGTAGCCCTCGATCCTGGACCGACCCGTCGAGGTGCTGACGGGCCCAGAGATCAGGCCAATACGCGTGTGTCCGAGACCGAGCATGTGTTCGGTGGCGCGTCGGGCCGAATCTACGTTTTCGATGCTCACTAGGTCGACGTCCGCGAGTTCCGGAATGCTGCGGTCGACGAAGACTACATTCACACCCAGAGACTGGAGGCGCGCCCACTTTTCAATGTTTGATCCGGTGGGCGTGGCAATGACGCCTCCCACGGAACGGTCGAGGAGTGTATCCAGGCTGTCGGCTTCGAGGTGGGGGTCTTCCTGGGTGGTCATCACCATCACTTGCACTCCGTGGCTACGGGCCTCCCAGACGACGCGGTCGGCTAGCTGCGCAAAAAAGGGGTTTGCCAGGTCTGCTACCACCAGGCCAATAGTGGGGGTATGGCCGATGCTGAGTTCACGGGCGGCGGCCCGGGGCCGGTACCCGAGTTCATCGATGACCCTCAACACGGTTTCGCGCTTGGCCGGCGCGACGGGGCCCGAGTCAGGGTTCAGGACCCGGGACACGACAGAGACTGAAACGCCGGCCGCGGACGCGACATCGCGAATAGTTGATGCCTTCTTCACTTCTCCTCCTCGTTGAGGGTCCTGTCTCGGCAGCTGATCACCACGAGCTGTTCGTCTGCCCTGGGATGCGTGCCTGAGGAACCTTCGATTGCGTTCCGGTGTGACCGTTGACACAGCCTAACACCAAATGGTACAAAAGTGGAACCGGTTCCACTCCGGTCCCAAAAACTCCCGTTGTGACGAAGAAGTTGCTCGCCTCTAAGGTGGCGGCCTCTCCGACGCGATATGTCAACCAGAGAGATCCCCATGAACCTGCACAAACTTCTTAGCGACCGCGAGCAAGAAGGCCGCCCCATCCGCGTTGGCCTCATCGGCGCGGGCCGCTACGGCACCATGTACCTGGCCCAGGCCAACAACATCCCCGGCATCCACGTCGTCGCCATCGCGGACATCAACGTCAAACGCGCGGAAGGCGCCTTCGCACTCGTCGGCTGGCCCACGGACCAGATCGCTCCGGACATCGCCACCGCCCTCAGGGAACGCTCCACGACGATCGTGGCCAACGCGGACGAGCTCTTTGATGTCGACATCGACGTCATCGTGGAAGCGACGGGCAACCCCATTGTGGGTGTGAAGCATGCACTGCGTGCCATTGAAACGAAGAAGCACATCATCATGGTCACCGTTGAGGCCGACGCCCTGGCAGGTCCCGCCCTGGCCAAGCGTGCGGAAGCCGCCGGTGTTGTCTACTCGATGGCTTATGGCGACCAGCCGGCCCTCATCATGGAACTCGTGGACTGGGCACGCACCAGTGGTTTCGACGTTGTCTGTGCCGGCAAGGGCGCGAAGTACCTTGAGCACTATCACGAGATGAACCCGGACAACGTCTGGGAGAACTGGGAGTTCTCCAAGGAACTCACCGACTCGGGGCAGCTGAACCCCAACATGCACACCTCGTTCCGTGACGGCACGAAGGCTTCCATCGAGATGGCCGCCGTCGCCAACGGCGCCGGACTGGTACCTTCTGACGCCGGGCTGTCGTTCACACCGGGGGATGTCGAGGAAATCGCCACGATCTGCCGGCCCGCCGACGTCGGGGGAGCCCTCGCCCACGAAGGCACGGTCGACGTCATGTCCAGCGTCAACCGCGACGGTTCCTGGATCCCTCACAACACCCAGGAAGGCGTCTTCGTCGTCGTCAAGGCCACGAACGACTACGTTTCCGGCTGCTTCAACGAGTACCCGTGGCACCCGGACCCCACCGGCCAGTACGCCGCCCTGTACCGCCCGTACCACTACGTGGGCCTGGAGCTGAACGTCTCCATCGCCAACGCCGCCCTCCGGGGGATCTCCACCGGCTCGCCCGTCGGTTTCTTCGGTGACGTCGTCGCGACGGCCAAGAAGGACCTCAAAGCCGGTGAATTCCTCGACGGCGAAGGCGGATACACGGTCTGGGGCAAGCTCGTGTCGGCCAGGCACTCAGTCGCAACCGGGGCCCTCCCGGTGGCGCTGGCCCACCACGTGGAACTGCGCAACGACGTCGCCAAGGGCGAGATCGTCGGCTGGGACGACGTCATTATTGACGACTCCCTGGCCCAGGCCCTTGAACTGCGCCGCGAAACCGAAGCACTCGTGACGGAACCCGCCCTCAGTGCCTAACGCTCCCCGCACTAAACCGGGCGCGGCCATGAACTTCATTCGATGTCGTTCACGCCTCCGGAACCAGACTCCTTCCAACGAAGAAAGGCATCACATGAAATCCAAAACCCGCGCCCTCACCGGTGTGCTGGCCTGCACCCTGGCCGCCACGCTCCTCGCCGGTTGCGCCTCCGGAGCGCCCGGCTCCTCCGGCGGCGCACCGGCGAAAATCCAGCTTTCCATTCCGGATCCGCTCACCTCGTCCGTGGGCGTTTCCGCCCAACACTTCGCCGATGAAGTCCAGAAATCCTCCAACGGGTCGGTGATTGTCACGGTGGTTCCGAACGGAACGAGCTTCAGCGGGGACCAGAACGCCGCCGTCACCCGCCTGCAGGGCGGCTCACTCGATGCCCTCATCCTCTCGACCTCCGTGTACGCCTCCGTGGTGCCGGAAATGAACGGCATCAGCATCCCCTACCTCTTCAAGGACACCACCGAGGAAGCTGCGTTCCTGGCAGGAAAGCCGGGCCAGGTGCTGAAGGAAAAGCTCGCATCCAAGGACACCGTAGCGTTGTCCTTCCTCACCCGGACCGGCCGCGAGATCACCAACTCGGTGCGCCCCATAGAGGAGCCTGCGGACCTCAAGGGCCTCAAGATCCGTGTCCCCGGCAACCCGCTCTGGACCGACTTCTTCGGGAAGCTGGGAGCAAGCCCGACCACCATGGCCTTCTCCGAGGTCTTCACGGGCCTGCAGACCGGAACGATTAACGGCCAGGAAAACCCGATCGAGGTGCCGTGGACCAATAAGTTCTCCGAGGTGCAGAAATATGTGTCACTGACCAACCACATCAACGACGCATGGGTGCTCGCCCTGTCGTCGAAGAAGTGGGAAGGACTTTCCGAGGCCCAGAAGAAAGCCCTCACCGACGCGTCGGCCGAAACGGCAACGTTCAAGACCGGCTACGACGAAGAGCAGTCCAAGAAGCAGCTGGATGAACTCGCTGCCAAGGGCATGGCGGTCAACGAGCTCAGCGCCGCCGGCCTGGAGGAATTCAAGGCCACGTCCAAGAGCCTCTACCCGCAGTTCTCCCAGCTGATTGGCAAGGAGTTCTTCGACGAGGCCATCGCTTTCACGGCCTCCAAGTAACCCCGCACGGGGCCGGGGCGCCAGCGGCGCCCCGGCCCTCCCACCACGTCCCGCTCTCAACGTCGACAGTCTGGAAGAACATGAAACACACGCTCGCTCCCGAGGAACTCGAGGAGGTCATTCCGTCCGACGCGGAAGAAATCCTGCACCACGGTCACGTCCCGCCAGGCTGGAGCGGCGCCGTCTGGCTCGACAAGGTCCTCGAATGGACCGTGGGCGCGGCGATCCTCGCCGAACTCGTCGTCATCCTGCTGAACATTGCGGTCAGGGTCGCCACCGGTGATTCAGTGCTCTGGACCCAGGAAGTGTCAGAAATCGCGCTCCTGACCATCGCCTTCATCGGCGGAGCCATCGCCTACCCCAAGGGTGCGCACATGTCGGTCCAGGCCCTCATCATGCGCCTGCCCGCAACATGGAAGCCCTACCTGGCCGCCCTGGTCGACTGGCTCGTCTTTGTCATGAGCGCAGGCGCATTTGCTCTCTTCGTGCCGACCCTGGCCCAGCAGATCGAAGAAAAGACGCCCATCCTGCAACTGCCCGTCTTCTGGGTCTCGATGCCATTCTCCGTCGGCATGGTGCTCATCGCATGGTTCGCCCTCGTCAAACTCCGGCGGCAGGAACGCCGGCCCGTCCTGACCGCCGCCGGCATCGCCGCGGCGATGGTCGCCGTCGTCATGCTTGCCCCGCCCCTGTTCTACTACGCGTCCCCTAACGTCCTCCTGGGCGTGGTGCTCGCGGTGCTGTTCCTGTTGCTCTTCCTTGGCCTCCCCATCGCCTTCGTCCTGGCCCTGGCCTCGGGGATCTACCTCTACCTGGGCGGCATTTCCGATGTCAGCGCCATCCCGATCGGCATGGCCTCGGGCGCCAAGGGGTTCGTGCTCCTGGCCATCCCGTTCTTCATCCTCGCCGGCACGGTTATGAACTCTGCCGGCCTCACCCTGCCCCTGGCCAAGCTCGTCGACGCCCTCATCGGCCACCTGCGCGGCGGTCTTCTGCAGGTGGTGGTGGTCACCATGTACATCTTCTCCGGCATTTCCGGATCCAAGGTTGCCGACGTCGCGGCCGTGGGCACCACCATGCGAGGCATGCTCGAAGAGCGCAAATACCCGCGCGGCGAGGTGGTGGCGGTCCTGTCGGCCTCGGCCATCATGGGTGAAACCATCCCGCCGAGCATCGTGCTGCTGATCCTCGGCTCCATCACGACCATCTCGACCACCACCCTGTTCCTGGCCGGCTTCGTTCCGGCGGCGTTCCTAGCCCTTGTCGTCATGGCGCTCGTCTTCCTGAGGGCCCGCAAGCAGGGCGGTGTCGCCAGCCCCAAGGCCACCTGGCGGACCCGCGGTTCGGCAACCTTCTTCGCCCTGCCCACCCTCCTCCTGCCGGTCGGCATGGTGGTGGGCATCATGAGCGGCTTCGCGACCCCGACGGAAGTCTCCTCGGTGGCCGTCGCCTACGCGTTCGTGCTGGCCGCCGCCTACCGGCGGGGCAGCAAGAAACTCCTCGGTGACACCCTGCGCGAAACGACGACGACGGCGGGCATGGTGCTCTTCATCATCGCCGCAGCCTCGCCTCTGGCCCAGACCCTCGCCCTCGCCGGCGTCTCGCAGCAGATCCACGACCTGATGTCCGGACTCGGAGACTCCCCGATCCTGTTCATGCTCTTCACCATCGTCCTGCTCATCATCATGGGCCAGCTGCTCGAGGGCCTGCCCGCCGTGCTCATCTTCGCCCCGCTGCTGCTGCCGATCGCCACCGACTTCGGCGTCAACCCGGTGCAGTACGCCATGGTGCTCATCATCGCCATGGGTATCGGCTCCTTCGCACCCCCGGCCGGCGTCGGCTTCTACGTCGCCTGCGCCACCGCCCGCGAAACCGTGGAAAACAGCCTGAAGCACTTCTGGCCGTACCTGATAGCAGTATTCATCGGGCTCCTCGTCCTGGCCGCGGTTCCCTGGTTCAGCACCTTCCTCCCCGCCCTGGCCGGGCTCATCCCCTTCTAACCAGGAGACAGCGAACAATGGAAGCTTCTTACGACGGACTGCCCGTATCAGTGTCGTTGCTGGGGACAGGTCCCATGGGCGCCCCGATCGCCCGCAACATCATCGCCGGCGGCGTGCCCCTGACCCTGTGGAACCGCACGCCGGAAAAGGCCCACGCGGTTGGCGGCGGCACGGTCGTGGCCTCCGCGGCCGGTGCCGCCAGCGAGGTTGTGCTAACCGTGTTGCCCGACCTGCCTCAGGTTGCGGCCCTGCTTCCCGGTGAGGACGGCCTGCTGGCGGGATGGAAGGCCGCCGGCATAGAGCGTCCGATCCTCGTGATTCACGGGACGGTGTCACCGGTGGCGGTAGCGGAGTTCGCCGAGGACTGCTTGCGGACCCACGGGGTGACCGTCATCGACGCGCCGCTCAGCGGCGGCACGATCGGTGCGGAGGAGGGTCGGCTGAGCATCATGGTGGGCGGCCCCCGCGGCGCAGTGGACCGCATCACGCCGGTGTTCGAACTGTACGCCTCGACGCTCGTGTGGTTCGGCGAGACCGGTGCGGGCTCGACCGTGAAGGCATGCAACCAGATCGTTGTGGCTGCCACTGTAACGGCCCTTGCCGAGGCGATGGCCCTAGCAAGCACCACCGGTTTGGACCTCGAGAAAGTGCAGTCCGTGCTTTCCGGCGGTCTCGCAAATTCGGAAGTGCTGGCGCAAAAGGGACAGAGATGGATTGACGCCGACTTTGAGGGAGGTGGATCAGCCAAGAACCAGCTCAAGGACCTCAGATTCATCACCGAGACTGCCGGGCGTAAAGGACTGAAACTTCCATTAGCCACGTGCCTCGAAGGCGCGTTCGAAAACATGATCGAAGCCGGCGACGGCGACATGGACCATACGGGTATCTACCGGACCATCCTCACTTAGCCTGCAAACCGGGAGTCCAGGCTATTCCCTTGATAAGCCTCTTGTTCAAGGGGCAGGCGGGGGCGTACCCATGGGGACGCTGGAGCCGACCAAATGGGTGTGCCCATGAGGCCAATGGTGCCGCCGACCAAATGGGTGTGCCCATGAGGCCAATGGTGCC
>NZ_JBFTZW010000027.1:0-37697 GCF_056406555.1 Arthrobacter sp. P1_B4 | reverse complement strand
ACTATGGACAACCGGCTAACACCGGTGACGCCCGACATTCCTAGACCAGCGGCACCCCTCCAGCCGAACACCTCGTCCTGCGGTAACCAACCCGCGCATATCAGCCAGACAGCGCTCCCTCGTCGAACATGACGCGCCAGCCAACCGGACGACGCCGAAGAACGGATACGAAAAGAGCGGTCCAAGACAAACCAGCCCTGGACCGCTCACCCTTGCCCTATTGACAAGAACACCTACATATCAGTTGTGCAGTGCCGCCCAAAGGTTCAGCGAGGATGCGTACACGATCCACGACAGGTAGGGCAGCATCAGCAGTCCTGCCGTCCGGCTGATCGGTCCGAAGAGCACCACCGTCACGGCCACGGCTACGGCCAAAGCCACGATGATCCCGAACGCGATCCACAGCGCCGGCGTCCCGAGCGCCGGGTACAGGGCGAAGAAGACCGGCGTCCAGAGCAGGTTCAGCCCCAACTGCACGCCGTAGGCTGTCAGGGCCGCTTTGGACCCCGGGGCGCGGCTGCGCCAGACCAGCCACGCCGCGACGGCCATGGCGGCGTACAGGACCGTCCAGACGGGCCCGAAAACCCAGTTCGGCGGGGACCACGGGGCCTTGTCCGCGGTGGCGTACCAGCCGTTGACGTGGTTGGCCGTGGCCAGGCCGCCCAAGGCCGCAACGAGCGCAGACGCGGCGAGGAACAGCAGTAGCGCGACCACCTGGGAGTAGCCACCGCCCGTGCCGCTTCCGACGCCCTTAGAGTGGCCGCCGGGCGCCCCGGGACGGCCTTCCAGCGGTTGTTGCTGAGCGTGCATGAGACCAGCGTAACCGCCTGACCCGGACCGGCGGCAGGGTGCGGACCGATAGACTTGGGGCTGCATGTCCGCATGCCGCCGAAGCTCGTACCGCAATGATTGGATACCGCACCCTTGCGAGAATTCACTGCCCGTTTTGCCTCTGCCGAAGAGATTGCCAACTGGGATGCCCACGTCACCGCGAACCCCAACGGCGGCAATCTCCTGCAATCGGAAGCCTTCGCCGAGGTCAAACAGCACTTTGGCTGGAAGCCCTTGCACCTGGTGTACGAGTCGGCCGATTACACGAGCTACAACCTGGTCCTGGAGAAGTCCTTTCCGGTCCTCGGCAAGCTCTGGTACCTGATCAAGGGACCCGACGTGGCGTCTGTCGAGGACATCCCCGGGATCGTCGCGGCTAACGCGGACTTCGTCAAAAGGGCCAAGCTGGGCGTCTTCGCGATCAAGATCGAACCGGATGTTGTCTTGTCCGACGACGCCGCGCGGATCCTTGAGGGCGCCGGCCTGGTCAAGACCCACAACCTGCAGCCGAACGACTCCACGGCGCTGCTCGATATTGCGCCCGAGGAAAACCAGCTGCTGCGCAACCTGCATTCCCGGGGCCGCAACGCCGTGCGCCGCGCCATCCGCGAGGGCGTGGAAGTCCACAACGTCGAGCCCACGGAAGAGAACTTCCGGGCCATGTATGCCCTGATGACCACCACGGTGGAAGCCAAGTCCCAGGTCCGGGTGCGCGAGTACGAGTACTACCGCCAGTTCTGGACCAACTTCCTGGCCCGGGACCAGGGCAGGCTGCTCTTCGTGTACGAAAACGGGGTGCCCTCGGTGGGCGCGTTCGTGATCAACTACGGCCGCAAGGGAACGTACAAGGACGGCGGCTCCCTGCAGAAGCGTGGCCAGTACGGTGACTCGCACCTCGTGCAGTGGACCGCGATCAACCAGGTCAAGGACCTCGGCTGCACCGAATACGACTTCTGCGGCACGCCGCCGAGCCACAAGCTCAAGGACACGTCGAACCCGTTCCATGGGCTGGGGCTCTTCAAGACCAGCTTCAGCAAGACCGTGACCGACTTCGTCGGCTGCTATGACCAGGTTCTGAGCCCGCTGAAGTACAAGGCCTGGATGACGGCGGGGGAGCGCGTCGCACGCCAGGTCTACACCCGGCGCACGGGCCAGCAGTTTTACTAAACCGAGCCAAAGACAATCAAGGTCAGCCAGGACAGTGAGGAGGCCGGAATGAACAACGGAACCGACGGCCACCGCAGGCCACCCACGGACGGCCTGCCCCGGACCCAGCCGATGTCGGCCATGCAGGTGCGCCAGAACGCCGCCGCCAAGAGAATGCTGCGCCGCCTGGTCCAGGGCGAAAACCCGCCCACCGCGCCGATGAGCATCGTCGACCGGCTCGCCGGCAGCCCCTACGCCAACCCGATGATTCAGGTTGGCGGGGTGGATGCCGCAGCCCGCAAGACCATCGATTTCGCCCTGAAGCTGGCCGAATCCATGTTCCGGTACGGGGCCGGCGCCCTCGAAGTCGAGACCAGCATCATCGCCATCACCGCCGCGCTTGGCCTCAAGAACATCGAGGTGGACATCACCAACCAGTCGGTGGCCATCAACTACGCACCCAAGGACCAGACGCCCATCTCACTGCTGCGGGTGGTGCGGTCCTGGACCAACAACTACGCGGGCCTCTCGCAAGTGCACCAGCTGGTGACAGACATCGTGGCCGGCGGCGTCGGCCGCGAGGAAGCCGTGCGCCGGCTTGAGGACATCACCCGCAGCGCCAAGCCGTTCCCGCGGTGGATGGTCACCGTGGCCTTCGGCGTGTTCTCTGCCGTTTTCGTCGGTGTCCTAGGCGGCGGACTGGGCGCCTCGGTCGTCGCGTTCCTCTCCAACCTTCTGGTCAGCCTGCTGGCCCGCCAGCTGGGCCGCTGGCGTACGCCGGACTTCTTCATCACTGCCTCGTGTTCGTTCCTGGTGACCATTATCGCCCTGCTGCTGTGGCGCTTCGGCAGCCCGCTGGGAGTGCAGATTGCCCCCGAAATCGTGGTGGTCGGCGGGATCCTGCTGCTCCTGCCGACGGGACGCTTGGTGTCCTCGGTGCAGGATGCGATCAACGGCTTCCCCGTCACGGCGGCCGGACGGTTCCTGTCCACCATGCTGACTTTCGGGGCGCTGGTCGCCGGCATCGCCGTCGGCTTCGTCGTGGGGGACATGACCGGCATGGATCCCATAGACGTCACCAAAACATTCCCGCCCAAGTATGACTTGTGGGTGATCGTCATCCTGATCGCCATTGCGGTGCTGATGATCGGCATCACGGAACAGACCAGCTGGAAGCTGCTGCTGCCGACTGCGGCCGTGGGGGTGGTGGGCTACCTGGTCCTCATCGGCGGCGACGCCCTGGGCATCGGATCCCGCTTCGCCCCGGCCCTCGCTGCCGTGGTGATCGGCCTGCTGGCCCGCGTCGTGGCCCTCCGGATGGGCGCCCCACAGCTGGTGGTGGCCGTTCCCGCTGCGCTGATCCTGCTCCCCGGGCTCACTATATTCCGGTCGATGTATGTATTGACCATCGAGGAATCGGAGATTCTCATGGGCGCCGGCGGGATGCTCAACGCCGGGGCCATCGTGCTCGGTGTCGCTGCCGGCATCGTGCTCGGCGACACCCTGGCGCGGCCCCTGACGCGGAGCCTGGCGAGCAACGAACGGCGCAGGGCCCGCCGCCGCTAGATCTTGCGAGGAATGCCCGTCCGGGTCCCCTAAGGCGCCGGGTTTCCCCACTTTTGCCGGGACGCGACGGTGTGTCGGCCCGCCGCGCCGGCGTGTCCCGGCGTCGTGGTGGCAAAGGTGGGGAAGCTCCGCAGCGCCAAATCTTGCTCTGCTAGATCTTGCGCCGTTAGAACTTGCGCCGTTAGATCTTGCGCCGTTAGATCTTGCGCCGTTAGATCTTGCCGATGGGGAGCTTCTTCTCCGCCTGGAAGTCGTCCTCCACCCGGCCCTTGGCCCAGTAGCCCGAGAGGGACACCTGGGCCCGCTCCAGCCCGCGCTGCACGTAGAACACGTCCCGGAGGCCCTTCATGTAGCCCCGCTCGCCGTGGGCAAAGACCTGCACCCGGCCCTCGGGCCACTCGGCGTCGCGCACCGCCGTGACCAGCAGTTCGCTCTCACCGGCGGGGGCGCCCCCGCGCAGCAGCCAGCGCAGCTCGACGCCGGCCGGCCCGGCGATGGCCTGGACGTCGGCGTCGCTGTCCACTTCGAGCAGGGCGAGGCCGCGGGCATCCTCCGGCAGGGATTCGATCGCCGCGCCGATGGCCGGCAACGCTGATTCATCGCCGGCAAACAGGTACCAGTCCGCGGCCGGATCCGGGTTGTACCCGCCGCCGGGGCCGGTGAAAGTCAGGCGATCGCCGGGCTGGGCCGAAGCCGCCCAGGGGCCGGCGAGCCCCTCGTCGCCGTGGATCACAAAGTCAATGGCCAGTTCCTGCGCCGCCGGGTCCACCCAGCGGACCGTATAGGTCCGGGTGTGCGGCCACTGACTGCGCGGCATGGTTTCCCGGATGGCCCACAAATCCAGCGGATCCGGGTATTCGACGCCGGGTTGCGGAAAGACGATCTTGACGTACCGGTCCACATAGTCGTTGTTGACGAACCCGGCGAAGCCAGGGCCCCCGGCGATGATCCGGACCATGTACGGGGAGAGCTGCTCCCTGCGCAGGACCGTCAGATCGGTCTGGGGGCGCGAGTTCCGGGTGGCGGTGGTGGCTGCGGGGACGGATGTCATGCAGCTAAGCCTAACCAAGAACCCCCGGCGGGAGCATTGCGCGGAGGCCTGTTACGGCAACGGCGGAAGCTCCCAGTCGACCGTCCCGTTGCCTTGTTCCAGCAGCAGGGCGTTGGCCCGGCTGAAGGGCCGGGACCCGAAGAAGCCGCGCGAGGCCGATAGCGGGCTGGGGTGGGCGCTGGCGATCACGGCGGCGGACCCCAGCAGCGGCCGCACGGACTCGGCATCCTTCCCCCACAGGATCGCCACCAGGGGGGCATGGCCCGCACCGGATACGGACGAGCGGCCGGCGACGGCCCGGATGGCCGCCGCCGTCACGGCCTCCCAGCCTTTGTTCCGGTGCGAGCCCGCCGCGCCGGCACGGACGCTGAGCACCCTGTTGAGCAGCAGTACGCCTTGGTCAGCCCAGTGGCTGAGGTCCCCGTGGACGCGCGGGGGGAAGCCGAGATCGGCCTGAAGTTCCTTGTAGATGTTTGCCAGGCTGCGGGGGATCGGCCGGGTGGCGCCGTCCACGGCGAAGGACAACCCCACGGCGTGCCCCGGCGTCGGATACGGGTCCTGGCCCACCACCAGCACGCGGACGCCGGCCAGGGGCTGCCGGAAAGCCCGCAGCAGGTTTGTCGGCGAGGGCAGTACACCATGCCCGGCGGCCACTTCGCCTGCGACAAAGGCGAGGGCTTCGCGCAACTGCGCCTCCACCGGCGCCAGCGGCTCCGCCCAGTCCGGAGCAACCAGCGCGTCCAGCGGCCGGCGGGCCAGGTCCGCGAAGCTGAGGGTGTCCGCGGCTGCGGGCTCCAGCTCGAACAGCGCGTCGGGTTCACTGGCGGGGTCAGACTCGGCATCAAACACAACACCCATTCTTCCCCAGCTGCGGCCCGTTTCTGCGCCCGCCCGAATGACAACCCTGTCATTCGGCCGTAGCATGGGGACTGACTTTTTACCGGATCCAGCCAGGTTTTTTGGAATCAGCCAGGGAGTGTGTCGTGGCCGAAACAGCGCAAGAGCACGTGCTCGCGGGGGATTCTGCTGTCTTCCCAACCGCCGGCGCGAGTCCGGACGGGGTGTCGGCGGAGTCTGCGCTGAGCGCCCGCGACCAGCAGATGCTGGCCTTGGAACGGCAATGGTGGAAGTACGCCGGGGCCAAGGAACAGGCCATCCGTGAGCTGTTCGATCTGTCCGCCACGCACTACTACCAGATCCTCAATGCCCTCATCGATACCGAGGATGCGCTGGCCCACGATCCCATGCTGGTCAAGAGATTGCGTAGACTACGTACATCACGCCAACGTGCCCGCACTGCCCGTCGTCTGGGAACAGATTCGTAAAGTCGCGTCACGAGCAGCCGGATGCGCACGTCCTGTTGCGTCCGTTCCGGCCTCGGGCACCCCGTATGAAATCAGCAAGGACGTCGTTTTACCATGACCAAATACGCTCGGGATGAATTTGATCGGGTCCCGGAGACCTCTGCCCGGCAGGGAGTCCACCGGGCCGTCGCGGCATCGCGGCGGCGGAGCCTGGCGCCGATCCTGGCGGCCGGCTGCGTAGCCCTGGCCATCGGCCTGGTGGCCTTCCTGATCCTGCCGAAGCTCGGCTTCTCCGCAGGCCAGGCCGCGGCCGTGACCGCCGGTGGCAGCCCGTCCGCATCTGCCAGCAGCAGCCCGTCCGCCACGAGCACCGTGAGCCCCAGCCCCACGCCGACCAGCCCGGACCCGGCCGGCACGGACGCCGCCGCCGCGCCGGCGGCTTCGCCGTCAGCTACGCCGAGCGCCACAGCCGCCGCTGTCGACAAGACGCAGCCGGTGACGATCTACAACGCGACCACCACCGCCGGCCTAGCCACCCGCGTCGGCGGCACCGTCACCTCCGACGGCTGGGTCCTGGGCGAGACAGGCAACTGGGGCGGTGTCCCGCAACAGACGTCCGTGATCTTCTACAGCGGCATCGAGCAGAAGGACAATGCGGAGGCACTCGGAGCCCTCCTCGGCGTGGACACCCTCGTGGACTCTGCCGAGTTCAACATGCCCCTTGTCGTCGTGCTCGGCCCCGGCTACCAGTAGCCAATCCGGTTACGCCTCAATAACTATTAGGCGGCGGCCCTGCCCGCCGCCGGCGTTCCTGGGGGACGCTGTGGGTACAGTATCTGCGGATTTCTCTTCGCAGTCCGCGGCGCACACCGAGGTGGGCCGCACGCAAGCTAGCTGAAAGTGTGGACACCATGGCACTGGGAACCGTCAAATGGTTCAACGCCGAAAAGGGCTACGGCTTCATCTCCGTGGACGGTTCCGAGAACGACGTCTTCGTGCACTGGTCCGCGATCGTCGGGGAAGGCTACCGCGCCCTGGACGAGGGCCAGCGGGTGGAACTGGAAGTCGGCGAGGGCGAAAAGGGCCCGCAGGCCGAAAGCGTCCGGCCCGCCTAGTGGTACTGGCTGCCGTCACGAACGCCCCAAGGAACGCGGCCGGGCGCCGCGGAGGACATTTGCCGTTGGGCCGCGCCCTGGCGGCGGGCAYAGTAGCGGCCCTGGCCCTGACGGGCTGCCTGGGCCCCGCGGGCAGCGCCCGCGTGGCCAGCGCGGACGCCAGCGGTGACGGCACCCTGCGCATCGGCCTGATCCTGGACAACACCGGCAAGCAGAACTTCCTCAACGCTTCCGAGCTCGCGGCGGCCAAACTTGCCGTCAAGGAGATCAACGCTGCCGGCGGGCACAAAGGCAAACCGGTGGAGCTGCTGCCGGAAACCATCAGCACGGACACCGCCGCCCAGGCGAAAGCGCTGGTTGCCGCCAAGGCCGACGTCGTGATCGGCCCGACCGATTCCAGCCGTGCCCCGGCCGCCATCGACGTGCTGGCCAACGCCAAGGTGGCCGTGATCTCCCCTGCCAACACCGCCGCCGGGCTCAGCAATTACAAGAGCGGCGGCTACTATTTCCGCACCTCGGCCGCCGACACCGCCCAGGCCTCCGTCCTCGCCAAACTGGTCAAAGACGGCGGCGCCAGGACCCTGGCGGTGCTGCATGAGGAAGGCGACTACGGCAAAGACGTCGCCGCCGCCGTCGGCGGTGCGGCGAAACAGTCCGGACTCGAAGTCGTGGCGGACGCGGAGTTCACCCCCGGCCAGGCGCAGCAGGCTGTCGCCGCCGCTAAGGCCGCCAACCCCGACGCCGTCATCCTGGTCTCGCGCGACGGCGCACAGGGCGCCATCGCCGAGCTGAACAACGCCGGCCTCGCCGGCAAGAAGCTGGTCCTCAGCGACGGAGCAGTCAGCAAGTACGGCGCTGGCCTGGGCGCCCGGGCGCTCGAGGGTGCACGCGGGATCCTGCCCGGCGTGTTTCCCTCCGCCGCCTTCCAGGCGGACCTCGTGGCCGTTGATCCCGGGCTGAAGGACATGGTGTTCGCCGCCGAGACGTACGACGCCGTCGTCCTGGCCGCCGTCGCCGCCGCCGCAGCAGAGGACGACGCCGGGACCTCCATCGCAGCGTCCCTCGTCGCGGTCTCCGGCGGAACCCCCGCGGCAGGCGGAACGGGGGCCGGCGGCAGCCAGCCGCCCAGCGAGTCATGCACGAGCTACAAGGACTGCGTCGGCGTCCTCCGGGCAGGCCAGCGGCCCGACTACGACGGCCAGTCCGGACGGATCAACTTTGATGCCCACGGCGACATCACCGAAGCGAACTACATGGTTTCGACTTACGGCGAGGACAACCTGCCCACGGTGGACGGCACGGAAGCCGCGAGCAGCAGCGGCGGCTGATCGCTCGTAGCGTATTGTGCCCGCGTGGCGGCCGGTTCCGGCCGACCACTGCTTGCACTCTCCCCGGGGGAGTGCTAATTATTGATTTAGCACTCCAGCGCACTGACTGCTAACACGACGCCCGGTCCGCCCGGCCGCGAAGTGGGACAGCCGGTCCAGGAGCTAAAGAAACACCTTGCTGGGGTGAGATCCCGGACCCGGCGGCATACAGAGGCCGCGGGGTAGGGATCGTCCGTCGCGGGCACCACAGCGAAGGTTCATTCTTAACGACTGTCCCGAAAGGACTACTGCCGTTATGGCCAAGATCATTGCATTTGATGAAGAGGCACGCCGCGGTCTTGAGCGGGGCCTGAACATCCTCGCCGACGCCGTCAAGGTCACCCTCGGCCCGCGGGGACGCAACGTCGTCCTCGAAAAGAAGTGGGGCGCCCCCACGATCACCAACGATGGTGTTTCCATCGCCAAGGAGATCGAGCTGGACGATCCCTACGAAAAGATCGGCGCCGAGCTGGTCAAGGAAGTTGCCAAGAAGACGGATGACGTCGCAGGCGACGGCACCACCACGGCAACCGTGCTGGCACAGGCCCTGGTCAAGGAAGGCCTGCGCAACGTAGCGGCCGGCGCTGACCCGCTGTCCCTCAAGCGCGGCATCGAGAAGGCTGTTGACGCGGTCACCATCGAGCTCCTGGCCTCCGCCAAGGAAATCGAGACCAAGGAAGAGATCGCCGCCACCGCGTCCATCTCCGCCGGCGACAACGAGATCGGCGCCCTGATCGCCGAAGCCCTCGACAAGGTCGGCAAGGAAGGCGTCATCACCGTCGAGGAGTCGAACACGTTCGGCCTCGAGCTGGAGCTGACCGAAGGCATGCGCTTCGACAAGGGCTACATCTCCGCCTACTTCGTCACCGACGCCGAGCGCCAGGAAACGGTCCTTGAGGATCCGTACATCCTGATCGTCAACTCCAAGATCTCCAACGTCAAGGAACTGGTTGCTGTCCTGGAAAAGGTCATGCAGTCCAACAAGCCGCTGCTGATCATTGCCGAAGACATCGAGGGCGAGGCCCTGGCCACCCTGATCGTCAACAAGATCCGTGGCACCTTCAAGTCCGTCGCCGTCAAGGCTCCGGGCTTCGGCGACCGCCGCAAGGCGCAGCTGGCCGACATCGCCATCCTCACCGGTGGCCAGGTCATTTCCGAGGAAGTCGGCCTCAAGCTTGAGACCGCCGGACTCGAACTCCTTGGCAAGGCCCGCAAGGTTGTTGTCACCAAGGACGAGACCACCATCGTCGAGGGTGCAGGCGACGCCGACCAGATCGCCGGCCGCGTGTCCCAGATCCGCGCCGAGATCGAGAACTCCGATTCCGACTACGACCGCGAGAAGCTGCAGGAGCGCCTGGCCAAGCTGGCCGGCGGCGTTGCAGTCATCAAGGCCGGCGCCGCAACCGAGGTCGAGCTCAAGGAACGCAAGCACCGCATTGAGGACGCCGTCCGCAACGCCAAGGCTGCTGTCGAAGAGGGCATCGTCGCCGGCGGTGGCGTTGCCCTGATCCAGGCCGGCGCCAAGGCATTCGCGAACCTGCAGCTCTCCGGTGACGAAGCAACGGGCGCGAACATCGTCCGCGTTGCCATCGACGCCCCGCTGAAGCAGATCGCCTTCAACGCCGGCCTCGAGCCCGGCGTCGTCGTGGACAAGGTCCGCGGCCTGCCCGCAGGCCACGGCCTCAACGCCGCCACCGGCGAGTACGTCGACCTGCTGGCCGCCGGCATCAACGACCCGGTCAAGGTAACCCGCTCTGCCCTGCAGAACGCGGCTTCCATCGCCGGCCTGTTCCTCACCACCGAGGCCGTTGTAGCCGACAAGCCCGAGAAGGGTGGCGCCCCGATGGGCGGCGGCGACGACATGGGCGGCATGGGCGGCATGGGCGGTTTCTAACCACCCGCGCCAGCCATTACCGGCTGTTCGACGACGGCGGTCCCACCTTCGGGTGGGGCCGCCGTCGCCGGTTAAGCGCGGTCCCTGGCCAAGGAGCGTCGGTGGGCGTCGGCGGGTTCTGGCAGGATAGGTCAGTGACGATTACAGCAGCGGCCGACGGTTCGGCCTTAGGAAATCCCGGCCCGGCCGGCTGGGCCTGGTACGTGAATGACGACTGCTGGCGGGCCGGCGGATGGCCCCACGGCACGAACAACCAGGGCGAACTGATGGCGGTGCTGGACCTGTTCCGGGCAACGGCGCACATGCCCGGGGAAGACCTGCTGATCCTCTGCGACAGCCAGTACGTCATCAACGCCGTGACCAAGTGGATGCCCGGCTGGAAACGCAAGGGCTGGCGCAAGGCAGACGGCAAGCCGGTGCTGAACGTGGACCTCCTCAAGGACATCGACCAGGCGCTCGTGGGCCGCAAGTACACCTTCGAGTGGGTGCGGGGCCACGCGGGGCACGAGCTCAACGAGGCGGCGGACGTCCGCGCCCGGGCAGCGGCCACGGCGTACCAGCAGGGCGTGGCCGTCCGGCAGGGTCCCGGGTTCGGCAACCCGGAGGGCGAACCGTCAGCGGGCAAGACACCGCAGGACAAGATGCAGCAGGACAAGATGCAGCAGGACAAGATGCAGCCAGCCGCCCTGCAGCCCGACGCCCAGCCCGCCGCCATCCCTGCGACTGCCGCCCCCGCGGCCCGGCCGCAGGCAGCCCCGGCGCCAGCCGGCCAGCAGGAACTCTTTGGCGTGCCGGGGACCTACGACGAACCGGACCTCTTCAGCGAACTCGAAGAAGAACGTGCCGTAGACCGGGCGGAGGCCAGCGCCGAAGCCGTCGTCGAGTCCCTCGAACGCGAACTGCTCCGCCCCGAAACCCGGGCGGACCTGGGCCGCACGGGCGTGCTGCTCCACCCGGACTTCACCGAAATCGGCAGCTCCGGCCGGATCTGGACCCGCGACGCCATGATGATGTCACTCGAGGACAACCCGGGCGGAGCCGTGGAGCTGGAATTGTTGGGCGCGGACCGGCTGGGTGAGAAGACCATCCTCCTGACCTACCGCAGCCACACCCGTGAGGGATCGGCCCTGCGCAGCTCCCTGTGGGTCCTTGAAGGCGCGCAATGGCGCCTCCGCTTCCACCAGGGCACACCCGAGGCCTGAGGGCGCGTGCGGCTCACGTGAAGCGCTGCGCATTGCCCTGTTCCGCCTGCGCATAGGTGGCGGCAGCGGAGTTCAGCGCGAGGTTGATGGACGCCAGGGAAGCCTCGACCCTGCCCTGGGTCAGCGTCCACTCGGCCACGAGGGTTTGGAAATTAGTCGCCGCGGAGCCCCGCCAGCTGCCCTGGAGCTCGTCCAGCCCCCGTTTCATGGCGTGGACGTCCGCGCTGATCCTCTCCACCGTGGCCTGCACGTTGGCGGACTTCAGCTGGAGGAGTTCCGTATCGACGGAGATGATGCTCATGGAAAGGCCTCTCGAATGCTCGGGAGGCGGCCGCGGCCCGGCGGAGCACGGTGACCGTCAGCGGGTCTGCGGTGACGTATTGCGCTGACATTTTCGGTGAGAGCTGGCGGGGGAGCGGCTGCCTCATCCGGATCTTCCGGACACCTCGAGCGTAGGCGGGCGGCGCGCCGGCCGGACACCGCCGTCGGCCCCTATGTGGATAAGTCCGCTGTGGACCGTTCCGTGGCCTCTTCGTCCAGGAGCGGGATGCTGACCACCAGCGTGGCACCACCGCCGTCGGTCTTCCCGACCCGCACGGACCCGGAATGCGAGCCGACGATGGCGGCCACGATCGCCAGGCCAAGTCCGCTGCCGCCGGTCTCCCGGGTCCGGGAGGTGTCGGCGCGGTAGAAGCGCTCGAAAATCCGGGCCGCCTCGTCATCCGAAACCCCCGGTCCGTGGTCCCGGACCTCGATCACGGACTGCCGTGTTCCGTCCGGTGCGGTCCGGACCCCGACGCCAATTTCGACAGGGGTGCCCTCCGGCGTGTAGCGCAGGGCATTGCCGACCAGGTTGCTGACCACTTGGCGCAGTTTGGCTTCGTCGCCCAGCACCGGGGCGGCGGTCGGGGCCGCGCCGTCAATCCCGGTGAGGGTGATGGTGCGGCTGCGGTCGCTCGCCTGGGTGTCCACCACGGCGTCGTTGGCCAGCAGCAGCAGGTCTGCGGGTTTCTGCTGCAACGGCCGCTGTTCGTCGATCCTGGCCAGCAGCAGCAGGTCTTCGACCATGGCTCCCATGCGTTTGGCTTCGCTTTCGATCCGCCCCATCGCCGTGGCCACATCTTCCGGAGTGGACAACGCCCCGTGCCGGTACAGCTCGGAGAACCCGCGGATGGTCACCAGCGGGGTTCTCAGTTCGTGCGAGGCGTCGGCGGCGAAGCGCCGCATCCGCGCCTCGGACGCCATCCTGGCGGCGAAGGCCGTCTCAATGTGCGCGAGCATGGCATTGAGCGAGCTCCCAAGCCGGCCCACCTCCGTGCCCGGGTTCTCCACCTCCACACGCTGGGACAAGTCTCCCGCGGCGATCGCGGCGGCCGTCTTCTCCACCCGGGCCAGCGGCCGGAAGGACCGCGAAACAGTCCACGTGGCGATGAAGAACGCCAGCACGAGCGTCAGCAGGCCCACACCCACCACCACCAGGGCAGCGTGTTCCATCACCGAATCCACGGGGTCCAGCGGCAGCCCGATCACGACGACGGCGCCGCGGTTGTTGTTGTCCACCACGCTGACGGCCACGACCCGCCAGTTGCCGCCCTCGGATCCGCGGACCTGGAACGGCATCTGCTGGCGTTCCCGGGCCTCGACCGAGGAAAAGGTGCTGAGCGCGGGGTGGGATTCCTTGTCGCCGCCGAACGTGTAGGGCGGAAGACCGGGGCTGAAGAGCATCAGCGAGTAGTCAGTGGGAACTGTGGAGTTGGTCTCCTGCAGCTGGCTGAAGGACTGCTGCTGGCGCGCGGATTCGACGGCGGCCCGGAGCTTGTCATCCACCTGGCCCTGCAGGAAGCTGTGCAGCAGCGTCAGCGTGCCCGCCCCGGTAGCCGTGAGGGCCACCAGCATGAGCGCCATCATGATGGCCACGAGCTGCGAGCGCAGCGACGCCGATTTCCAGCGGTACAGCAAGGTCAGCGCTTCTCGGCAGTCCGCAGAACGTAGCCGACGCCGCGCTTGGTCTGGATCAGTGCCGGGGCATCGGGATCGATATCCACTTTGCGGCGCAGGTAGGAGATGTAGGACTCCACGATCGAGGCGTCGCCGTTGAAGTCGTACTCCCATACATGGTCGAGGATCTGGGCTTTGGACAGGACCCGGTTCGGGTTGAGCATGAGGTAGCGCAGGAGCTTGAATTCCGTGGGCGAAAGCTCGATCACTGTCCCGCCGCGCCGGACCTCGTGGGCGTCGTCGTCGAGCTGGAGGTCATCGACCCGGATCACGGCGTCGTCGTCGACCTGGGGTTGCGTGCGCCGGAGTACGGCGCGGATGCGGGCCACCACCTCGTCGAGGCTGAACGGTTTGGTGACGTAATCATCCCCGCCCACGGTCAAGCCGGTGACTTTGTCCTCGGTGTCGTCCTTGGCCGTGAGGAACAGGACGGGGAAGTGCTTGCCGGCGGCGCGCAGGCGGCGGGTAACGGTGAAGCCGTCCATGTCCGGCAGCATGACGTCCAGCACCGCCAGGTCGGGGGAGTGCAGCTCAGCAGCAGCCAGTGCCTCGCGTCCGCTGCCGGCCGAGACGACTTCGAAACCAGCGAAGCGCAGGGACGTGGAGAGCAGCTCGCGGATGTTCGGTTCGTCATCGACGACAAGCAGCTTGGCTTCGGGACCGTTCTTCTTCATGTTCCCATGATGCTCCCAGACTCTGGGAGTTTTCTGAATGGAGGTTGTGTGTTGCATGGCCGCATCCCCGGCACCCGCCTAGCCCGCGGTGCCGACGTCCTTGGCGTCCATGATCCGGTAGGCGTACCCCTGCTCGGCGAGGAACCGCTGCCGCTTCGCGGCGAAATCCTGGTCCAGGGTGTCCCTGGCCACGAGCGAATAGAACCGGGCGGAGCGGCCGTCCTTCTTCGGGCGCAGCAGCCGRCCCAGGCGCTGGGCCTCCTCCTGTCGGGAACCGAATGAACCGGAGACCTGGATCGCGACCGACGCCTCGGGCAGGTCGATGGAGAAATTGGCGACCTTGGACACCACCAGGGTCTGCACCTCGCCGGCGCGGAACGCGTCGAACAGCCGCTGGCGCTCCTTCACCGACGTGTCGCCCTTGATCACCGGCGCGCCCAGGCGCTCGCCGATCTCGTCGAGCTGGTCGATGTACTGCCCGATCACCAGGAGCTGTTCCCCGGCGTGTTCGGCGACGAGTTCTTCGACCACCCGGGTCTTCGTCTCGGAGGTGGCACACAGCCGGTATTTGTCGGCGTCCTCGGCCATGGCATAGGCCACCCGCTCGTCGCGGGGCAGGTCCACCCGGACTTCCACGCAATCGGCCGGGGCGATGTAGCCCTGGGCCTCGATGTCCTTCCACGGCGCGTCGTAGCGTTTCGGACCGATCAGGCTGAAGACCTCGCCCTCCCGGCCGTCCTCCCGCACCAACGTGGCGGTCAGCCCGAGCCGTCGGCGGGCCTGCAGGTCCGCCGTCATCCGGAAGATCGGCGCGGGCAGCAGGTGGACCTCGTCGTAGATGATGAGGCCCCAGTCGTTGCCGTCCACGAGCTCCAGGTGCGGGTACAGCCCGCCGCGCTTCGTGGTCAGGACCTGGTAGGTGGCGATCGTGACCGGCCGGACTTCCTTGACGGAGCCGGAGTACTCGCCGATCTCCTCCTCGGTCAGCGACGTGCGTTTGAGGAGCTCGTCCTTCCACTGCCGCGCGGCGACGGTGTTGGTCACCAGGATCAGTGTGGTGGTGGAGCTGGTGGCCATGGCGGCCGCCCCGACCAGCGTCTTGCCGGCGCCGCAGGGAAGGACGACGACGCCGCTGCCGCCGGCCCAGAAGTTCTCCGCGGCCAGTTGCTGGTAGGGCCGCAGCTTCCATCCCGATTCGTTGAGCATGATGGGGTGCGGGGTGCCGTCCACGTAGCCGGCCAGGTCCTCGGCCGGCCAGCCAAGCTTGAGCAGCAGCTGCTTGAGCTGGCCGCGCTGGGAGGAATGCACCACCACCGTCTCGCCGTCGATCCGTGGCCCGAGCAGCGGGGCGATCTTCTTGGCGCGGCTGACTTCCTCGAGCACCGGGTAGTCGGAGGTGCGCATGACCAGGCCGTGCTGCGGGTCCTTCTCCAGCCGGAGCCGGCCGTACCGGGACATGGTCTCTTCGACGTCGATCAGCAGGGAGTGGGGCACGGGGAAACGGGAATACGTGAGCAGGGTGTCCAGCACTTTTTCGGCGTCCAGCCCGGCCGCCCGGGCGTTCCAGAGCCCCAGTGGCGTCAGCCGGTAGCTGTGCACATGCTCCGGGGCCCGTTCCAGCTCGGCGAACGCCGCGATGGCGTGCCGGGCCTCCGTTGCGAGTTCGTGGTCGACCTCCAGCAGGATGGTCTTGTCACTCTGGACGATCAGGGGCCCGTCATTCACTGGAACAATTCCTCTGTAGCTTCTACGTCGATAATGCGGTGGATGGACAGGACCCGCTCGATCTCCTTGTCCGGATCGAACACCCGCACCCGCCCGCCATTCACAGCTACCGGAACAACCGTCTCGCGGGTGGCATTCCCCATGCTGTCCACGACGTTCATGATGACCCGCTGCCTGAGGCGGATCGCCTTCAGCAGGGTCTCGAGGCCCAGCTGGGTCGCTTCCTCGCTGCCCGGTGCCGCCGGCGGGTGGGCGCCGGAGCCCGGCGCCCGGGACCCGTTGGCGCGGAGCACGGCCAGTTGGGCCTCGATGTCGGCCTCCGGCGGAGCGGTCCGCGGGGCCGTGTAGACCGGCCGGCCGCTGCCGGGCGCAGGGGTGCTGCGGCGCAGCCGGACGATCGCGGAGGCAGCTTCCTCCAGGACCGGGGCGAGCCCCAGACCCCGGAGGGCCTGGGCGGTTTCCCGGGGCGCGGCGTGGGAGACGACCACGGTGGGCGCGATGCGCACCAGCCCGAGGCCGGCCGCGGCCGGGGCGTTGAGCAGCTCCAGCAGGGCAGCCTCGTCCTCGCTTTGGATAAAGCTGGCCGCGGCCCCCACCCGGAGCCGGGAATGGCGCGCGGCGGTGTCTTCGATGAGGTACTGGAGGGGCTGCGGGATGGCGGTGGCCGAATGCTGGCGCAGGAAGTCCAGCATCGCCGCGGCGTCCTGGCCGGCGTCGAGGGCACGGCGCACGGAGGTGACGGAGAACCGGTAGATGGTGGCCGGTCCCTGCCCTTCGGCCGTGGCCATGGTCAGGAGCCGTTCGCTCAGTTCGGGGTCGAGGTAGCCCGGCGCCACCGCCGTCAGGTCCGCCTGCAGCAACACATGCTGCAGGGCCGCCGGCAGGTGTTCGCCCAGGATCCCCAGGGCGTCGTCCGGCTGCTCGGCGGCGATCGCGGCGCCCAGCTGGCTCAGCGCCCCGGAGCCGATCAGGCCGAGCATCTCGGCCTCCGCGAGGATGCCGCGGATCAGCGAGCTGAAGCGCCTGGCCATCCGGGGCTGCGTCCACTCGGCACGCTCCAGCACGGCGGCGGCATCGAGGACCGGGGCCTGCCCGTCGGGCGCCACGGCCTCAAGGGTGAGTTCGTGCAGGATTTCCAGGACCCTTTTGCGGACCACCGGGGCGTCCGGCCGCTGCGCCTCGGCGGAGAGCGCATTGATGGTGGTCCCTGCCGGGCCCCGGTGCCCTGCCGGGCCCGGGGCGGCAGCATTCACCGGTTGGCCCACGAGGGACGGTGCGCGCTCGCTGGCCAGCCAGGCGTTGACCAGCCACAGCCACTGCTCCTGCCGCGGCAGCGACAGCCACTCCAGCTGCGGCGGCTGCACCCACGCAGAACTGTCGACGTCCAGGCGTAGCAGACCGGCCATTCCGCAGAGCTCCGCGAGGACACCGGCCTCGTGCACTTCCATCCGCAGGGAATCCGCCAGCCGCTTCATCTCCCGGACCCCGACGCCCCCGCTGCGCAGCGTCGCCAGCGGCTGTTCGCGCACGGTGTAGAGCACTTCGCCCACGAGCCGCAGCGTCTCGGCGATGGCGCCCAACGCGGCGTTTCGGCGCAGCCCTGCGCTCGTGTTGCCCAGCCGGGGGACGGGCGGCGTGAGCGAAAAGTTCTCGATGACAAACCCGCCGCGCAGCGACACTCCGACGCTGTGCGGCAGTTCGACGTGCGCGGCGTCCAGCGGTACCAGCAGCCCGCGCGCCAGCAGCCAGTCCACGGGGCCGACGTCGGCGCCTTCGTGGAGCACGGACGCCCTGCGCTGCGCCTGCGGGACGGCGCCCATGGCCCAGTTCCCGAAGCGGGCCAGAAGGGCAGCGGTCCGGTCCGGTGCGGAGGCCAGGATTTGCTGGAGCGATTCCGGTGTTGCCGTCCAGTGCTGCAGGGACAGGGCGGCTTCCATCGGCGTCGTGGCGGGGGAGATGGACGCCCCGGCGCGGTGAAGTTCCCCCACCAGCTGCACCACGCGCTGTGCAAAAGCAGGCTGGAGCCGCACAAGTTCGGTGTAGCTGCGCCCGAGCCCCGCTGGGTAGATGCCAATCACGTCCTTGAGGCTGCCGACCGGAAGGTAGTGGCGCTGCTTGGCGGCGGCGGGGGTCGCGCCGTGCGGCGGATCGGCGCGGTGGACGAGGGCCAGTTCCTGCAGGGAATGGAGGAGCCGGTCGACGGCGGCAACCGAGGAGCCGTTGATCAGTTTCTTCAGCATCGCCGCCGACGCGCTGTGCCCGGTATCGGCGTTGGTGCACAGGTGCAGGGTTTCCAGGACCTGCATCTGCGGGCGGTTGAGCCGTTCGAGGGCCCGCTGCACGCTGACGCGTCCGCTGGCGCGGGCGGCGAGGGCGGCGAAGTCCGGGACGCCGGGAGAAATCAGGTCCGGCCGCGCGGAGAACAGGGCCCGCAACGATTCGTCGCTTCGTGCCTGAAGTTCCTTGCTGAGCGCGCGGATGAGGGACATCGCTCCAACGTTACCTTTCGCCGGGCCCGCGCGGGCGGCGCCGGGCTGCCACCGCGTCGACAACGAGGGCCAGCATGAGCAGGAATGCCACCGGGAGGCCGTAAAGGGCCGTCGAGGTAATCCAGGCCGGCGCCACGGCATTGTTGAAGGCCATGGCCATGACAGCGCCGACGGCAACGAGGGACAGCACAGCAAGGGTGGCCGCTACGATCATCAAAGGCCGCCGGTAACGCGTCAGTGTCATGGGGGCAACGCTAACAGTCCGGCATCGCCCGCGCCTCAAGCCGTTAAAGTGAACCAGGCAGGATAACCTTGGAGATACAGACCAACACGGTCCGGGCAGTCATACCCTGAACCCGCGTATCCATGCGGATGCGGTGACCGCCGGCCGTGTCCCCGCAGAACGAAGAAGGTTGATTACGTGCCTACCGGCAAGGTCAAGTGGTATGACAAGGAAAAAGGCTTCGGATTCCTCGCGGGCGAGGACGGCCAGGAAGTCTTCCTGCCCAAGTCCGCGCTGCCCGAAGGCATTACGGAGCTCAAGGCCGGCACGCGTGTTGAATTTGGTGTAGCCGACGGACGCAAGGGTGCCCAGGCCCTGGGCCTGCGCGTGCTGGACAAGACGCCGTCCATCGCCAAGGCAAAGCGGCCCAGCGCCAGGGACCTTGCCCCGCTGGTCCAGGACCTCGTCAGCGTGCTGGATAACCTGTCCGGGACCCTGTCCGCGGGCAAGTACCCGGAAGGCAACAAGGGCAAGGCGATCGCAGCGGCCCTCCGTAAGGTTGCCGACGAGCTGGACGTATAAGGCTTTTGATGACTCAGGAACCTGATCAGTTGCCGGCGCCGGATGCCGGAACCGCAGCGCCCGCCGGGGCTAAAGCAACCGGCCCCAAGCAGGGAATCCGTCCGCGCGCCGGCGTGCCCGTCTGGCGCACCGGCAAGCCTGACGCCTTCCTGGCCGCAGCCGTCGACGTCGCCCGCACCGCGGTGGAGGGCATTGCCCCCGCCGAGCAGATCGGCGAGCACATCGGCGCCCGGAGCGAGGGCGACCGCCTGGTGACCCACCTGTTCGAATCCAGGCTCCCCGGATACCTGGGGTGGCAGTGGTACGCCGTGCTGACACGCAACTCGCGCTCCAAGGTGGTCACGGTGGACGAACTTGGCCTTCTGCCCTCCGAGGACTCCATCCTGGCACCGGCCTGGGTTCCGTGGGCCGAACGGGTCCGGCCGGAAGACGCGCAGGCTGACGAGGCTGCCGAGGCGCCGTCCGGTCCCGAAGCGCCGTCGCAGGCGTCCGACGCCGACCAGCAGGATGACGCTGACGACGACGACGCCGACGACGCTGACACCGCCGACACCGACGACGACGCCGACGACGCCGACACCGACGCCGACGCCGACGACGCCGAGCGGGAACGCTCAACGGGCGAGGCCGACTAGCGGTTGGAAGCGTCCGGGAGCGTGTCTGGGGAGGGCTGGGGCTGATGTCCACGTTCAAATCCCTGCACATCCTGAACTACCGGATCTGGTTCGTCGGCGCCCTTATTTCCAACGTTGGCACCTGGATGCAGCGCACCGCCCAGGACTGGCTGGTGTTCGCCCACCTGACGGCGCACGATGCCGGGGCGGTGGGAATCACGATGGCCCTGCAGCTGGGCCCGCAACTCTTCCTGGCACCCGTGGCCGGACTGGTCGCCGACCGGTTCAACCGCAAGCGGCTCCTGGTGCTGACGCAGTCCGCCATGGCGCTGCTGAGCGCGGGGCTGGGCATCCTGGTGGTCACGGGCGCGGCGCAGCTCTGGCACGTCTACGCCTTCGCCCTGATGCTCGGGGTGGTTTCCGCCCTGGACGCCCCCGTCCGGCTAACCTTCGTCTCGGAACTGGTCCAGGACGACTACCTCCCCAACGCCGTGGCCCTGAACAGCGCGTCTTTCAATGTTGCCCGGATGATCGGTCCGGCCGTCGCCGGCGTGCTCACGGCCGTCGTCGGGCCCGGCTGGGTCTTCCTCATTAATACGCTCACCTTTGTGCCCCTGTTGCTGAGCCTGGCGAAAATCCCGTCGTCGTCGCTGCGCCGGCTGCCGCGGGCACCGGCGGGCAGGGGCAGGATCCGGGAGGGGCTGCGCTATGTGAGGTACCGTCCGGATTTGATCGTGGTGCTGGTGGCGATCTTCATCGTGGGAACCCTGGGGCTGAATTTCGCCCTGTTCATCGCGGCCATGGTGGGGACCGAATTCGGCCTGGACGCGGGGGCCTTCGGCCTGATGAATTCGATCATGGCCATCGGATCCGTCGCCGGGGCCCTGCTGTCCGCCGGGCGCGGCAAGCCACGGCTGCGGGTCATCTTCGGGGCGGCCGCCGCCTTCGGTGTGACCTCGGGCATCGCAGCGATGGCCCCGAACTACTTCTGGTACGGCGTCGCACTTGTGCCCGTGGGGCTGTTCGCGATCACCATGATGACGAGCGCAAACGGGTACGTCCAGACCACCACAGAGCCCGTAATGCGGGGCCGGGTGATGGCCCTCTACATGGCGATCTTCATGGGCGGAACTCCCCTCGGGGCACCGCTCGTCGGCTGGGTGGCAAACACCGCCGGCCCCCGCTGGTCCATGGCGGTCGCGGCGGGCGCCGGCCTGCTGGCGGCCCTGATCGGGCTGGTGTGGATCATCCGCGCGAAGCACCTGCGGCTCCACTTCAACCGCCGCGCCCACGGGCTGCGGTACTTCCGCGTCGAAAGCCGGACCGGCGCGGCCGGTGCCGGCAGGGACCCGCGGCCGTAGGCATAGCAGGGCGGACGGACCTGAAACGACGACGGCGCCGTCACGGCCTAGGTCCTCAGGGGCCGTGACGACGCCGGACGCAGGGCTACTTCTTCAGTTCCGCCACGACGAAATCGATGCACTCGAGCAGTGCCGAGACATCGTCGGGCTCGATCGCCACGAAGGTGGCGATGCGCAGCTGGTTGCGGCCCAGCTTGCGGTACGGCTCGGTGTCGACGACGCCGTTGGCGCGGAGCACCTTGGCGATGGCCGCGGCGTCGATCGAGTCATCGAAGTCGATCGTGGCGATCACGTTCGAGCGGTCCTCGGCCTTGGCCACGAACGGCGTGGCGTATTCGGACGCTTCGGCCCAGCCGTAGATGCGGCCGGCAGAATCCGCGGTCCGGCCGGCGGCGAAGTCCAGGCCGCCGTTGGCGTTGAGCCACTGCACCTGGGCGTCCAGGGTCACCAGGGTGGCCAGCGCGGGGGTGTTGTAGGTCTGGTTCAGCCTGGAATTGTCGATCGCCGTCTGGAGGTCAAGGAAGTCGGGAATCCAGCGGTTGCCGGCCTTGATCCGTGCCGCCCGTTCCAGCGCGGCCGGGGAGAACAGGCCCAGCCACAGGCCGCCGTCGGACGCGAAGTTCTTCTGCGGCGCGAAGTAGTACACGTCCGACTCCGCCACGTCCACGTCCAGCCCGCCCGCGGCCGAGGTCGCGTCCACGAGCACCAACGACCGCTCGTCGGCGCCGGCCACCCGCTGGACGGGGGCGGCAACGCCGGTTGAGGTCTCGTTCTGCGGCCACGCATAGACGTCGACGCCGGCCTCCGCCCGGGCGGTGGGGCGGGTGCCGGGTTCGGCCTTGATGATGGAGGACTCGGCAAGGAACGGCGCCTTGTTGGTGGCGGAAGCGAACTTCGAGCCGAACTCGCCGAAGGACAGGTGCTGCGCCTTGTTCTCCACGAGCCCGAAGCTGGCAATGTCCCAGAACGCGGTAGATCCGCCGACGCCCAGCACCACTTCATAGCCTTCCGGTGCCCGGAAGAATTCGCTGAGGCCGCTGCGCACCGAGCCGACCAGGTTCTTCACGGGCGCCTGGCGGTGGGAGGTCCCCAGCAGCTTCGACGATGCCGCGGCCAGGGCGTCCATCTGTTCCGGCCGGACTTTGGACGGGCCGGCGCCGAACCGTCCGTCCTTGGGCAGGAGGTTGGCGGGGATCGTGATGCTGGTGTCGCTCACAGTGGCTCCAATTTTCGGCTGGTTCGTAGCGTGGCTGGGAGGTGGCGGGCAGGGATGGCTACCACGGACACCCCTCTTCATTCTGCCTGTCTTATTTTGCCTGACAGCTCCCGGCGATACAGAAAAAGGCCTGTCATAGTCCGGTCATTGAGACGCCGGGGACGGCCGGCCGGCTGGGGCTGGGACAATAGCTTCAGGTCGATCGAAAGATTATCCGGAGTAATTCAAAATAGGCTAGGCTGGCATGCGAACGTACGGCGGTTCCCGCCTGGGCGCATCCTGCATGCATCCCGCACGCGGTACGGTGGGAATGACGCTAGGACTGCGCTCGAGGAGCTGAGCTGAATGACGGATCTGATCGATACTACGGAGATGTATCTTCGGACCATTCTGGAACTTGAAGAAGAAAACATCGTTGCCCTCCGCGCCCGCATCGCCGAACGGCTCCGCCACTCCGGCCCCACTGTGTCCCAGACGATCGGCCGGATGGAGCGCGACGGGCTGGTGGTTGTTTCCGGCGACAGGCACCTTGAACTGACGGAAATCGGACGGAAACGTGCAATCGGTGTCATGCGCAAGCATCGTCTGGCCGAACGCCTCCTCGCGGACGTGATCGGGCTCGACTGGGCCTACGTCCACGAGGAAGCGTGCCGCTGGGAACATGTCATGAGCGAACGCGTCGAGCGAAGAATCTTCGAGATGCTCAACCACCCGACAGTCTCGCCTTACGGAAACCCTATTCCGGGGCTTGCGGATCTTGGCGGCGTGCCCAACGGCGCCCCCGTGGACAGGCCCGTGAACCTGCTGGAGGCCATGGCCGGCTACGGGGTAACTTCCCGGGTTACGGTCAATCGGCTCGCGGAGCCGATCCAGGTGGAGCCGGAGCTTCTGGCCCAGCTCGACGAGGGCGGAATCAGGCCTGGCGCGCTGGTCTCGCTGGAGCGGGTGGGGGAGTACATCTCGGTCCGCGTCCCCGATATCGAAGGTGCCCTGGAGCTGCCGCCCGAGGTTGCCGCGCACGTCTTTGTAACAGTCGCCTGACCAGCCACCACGCGCCGGTCATGGGACCACCCACGAGTTGTCCACAATTGCGGTTACGGATTTATTACCGGGCGGCTTAATCGCCTATAGTTAGTGCCCAGTACCGATACCAAAGCGTTACCTGATCCGAAGCCGAGCCCTGCCAGCGGATCAGTCGCAGAACTACCTCCTGGCAGGGGCGGGGGAACCACTTTCGGCTGCTACTTCGGCAGCCTTGGGGTGAAGTCCGTCAGCGGCAAGCAGCTTCCACCGAAGGATCCCCTAGGGATGCCTCTGTGCGTGGCTGCCTGCAACGGCGGACCGGGTCTTTGATCTCTCTGACCCGAATCCGACAGCTAACTTCGCAGGCCATCCAGAGAGGAACCCTTCTTGACCACCCAGACCGCCAGGGGCCGTCGCCGCGCGACCGGTCCCGCTCCGGAGCCGCGTCCCGTCGTCGCACACACGGCCGAACGCCCGCGGGACGTGCACCGCGATGAACGCCGTCGCCGTCGCAGTCCGTTCCGCCAGGTCACGGACTTTGCCGCGGCAAGCGGAGTCGGGCAGAAGGCCGGGATCGCACTGGCCGCAACTGGTCTGGTTCTTACCGTGACGGTCCCCGTCACGAGCCCGGTGATGGCTTCGAATCCGGGCGGATCCGGCGCGCTCTCCGCCGCCGTGCAGCCGGATGTCACCGCTGCCGCCGCCGCCAAGGTCGACTTCAACCGCACGGCCGTCACCACGAAGGGCGATCCGGACGGGAAACTCAAGCAGCTGCTGAGCGCCCAGTCTGTGGGCACGATCACCCGCGCGGCATCGGCCGGCACCCTGGGTGCGCCGCTCGACCAGCTGGTCACGGCCTCGCCCTTCGGCTACCGTGTCAGCCCCATTACCGGGGGCGCGGGGGAGTTCCACCGCGGCCAGGATTTCGCCGCCCAGTGCGGCACGGCGGTCCACGCGGCCGCCAGCGGCACCGTGACCTTCAACGGCTGGCATCCCTTCGGCGGGGGGAACCGCGTGGTCATCGATCACGGCAACGGCCTGGAGACCACGTACAACCACCTGTCCTCGGCTTCGGTCAAGGTCGGCCAGAAGGTTTTCCGCGGTGACGTCGTCGCCATGAGCGGAACCACCGGCGCCTCCACGGGCTGCCACCTCCACTTTGAAGTGATGGTCAACGGCGATGTCGTTGACCCGCTCGGCTGGCTCTAAAAAGACGATGGGCTGCTCTCAACTTCCTGTGACACGCCGTGATCTGAATGTGACATTGGATCAGGACTGCTGTAGGGTTTGAAGCACGCCAACTTTTCCGAAGTTGGCGCTCTTGAGTGGATTGCCTAGCTCTGCCACCGCTCAAGGTCCGTTCGCATTACATCGTCTGGCAGGGGCGGGGGAACCAATTTTGGCCTTCGAAAGAAGGCCTTGGGGTTAAGTCGCAAAGCTTCCCAGGAAGCAGCGCGGCCGGGTGACTCCCATCCGAATCCGACAGCTCACCTCGTAGGCATTGGGAGAGGCTACTTTCGTGTCTTCACGCCACAATTCTGCGCGCATGCGCACCGGCGAGGCTCTGTCGAGCCCGCTGGAATCCACATCACGTGCCGCCCTTGCCGGCGCCCGGATTGGATCACGTTCCGCAGGCTCAATCGCTACCGAGCCCGGACAGCATGCAGTTTCCGCTTTTGGCGCGTCTTCGCAGTACACCCTTCGCTAAGTAACCCATTTCGGGGCGATCCGGCGTACCCCCAAGATGCCGGAGCGTCCTCAGTCCGTGCCCGAAAGCGCGCGGTCCAAGGATCACGAAAGAGAGAACTTAATGACTACTCGTGCAAACGTTGCACGGCACCGCGCCGAGGTCACCAAGACCAACTCGCTGGCTGTAATTGCTAAGGCTGTCGGCGACAACGCCGGCGGCATGGGCCGTCAGGCCGCGGTCATCGCCGCAGCTTCCGGTCTGGTCCTGACCAGCGGAATCGCAGCCAACGCTGCTGAAACCAATGTTCAGCGCGAATCCACCTCCGCTTCGGCCCTGGAAGTCCAGTCCGCAGCTCCGGCCACCATCTCGGCCGCTTCCACCATCGCGATCTCCTACGAGAAGCCCGCCGTGACCACCACGCCGGCTCCCGTCGTCGAGGCTCCCAAGCCCGTCGTGAAGGTCCAGGACGCCACGGCCACGGCTACAGCCACCCGCGCCGGCGGCACCGAGCTTGGCGTCAGCGGCGGCGTCGCTGCCCAGGCCCCCGCGGGCATCGGAAGCGGCGCAGGCGCGACCATCGCCGCTGCTGCCTACGCACAGATCGGCGTGGCGCAGGACTGCACCGCCCTCGCCACCAACGCCCTGGCCGCGGCCGGCATCCACTACCACGGCTGGCCGGCAGGTTACCTGTCCCTGGGCCGCACCGTGAGCGCCGCCGAGGCACGCCCGGGCGACCTCGCCTACTACCAGAACGGCGGCGTGGGCATGGCTCACATCGCGGTCTACGTAGGCAACGGCATGGCAGTGCACGGCGGCTGGAACGGCGGCACCACCGCGCTGTACAGCGTCAACGTCGGCTCCGGCCCGGTCTTCATCCGCGTCGGCGCCTAAGCACGAACCCCAGCATTCCGAAAGACCCCCGCCTCCAGGCGGGGGTCTTTCGCGTTGCCGCGCAGTGAACTTTCCGCGCTGAGGACCGCGCCGGTGAAAAAATATTCGGTGATCCGGCACTTGAGTGTTTACTCTTGTGTTGTCGATCCATAGCCCGACCATGCAGAGGGCAGCCGGCCCTCGTGCCGCTGGCGGGTGCGGCCGTGAAGAGGTATGCGGATGCGCACTCTCGTTCTGAATGCTGGATATGAACCGCTGGCGGTCATCACCTTCCGCCGGGCGCTCGTCCTTGTCCTGACCGGAAAGGCCAGCGTGGTGGCCGAAGGGGACGACCCCGTGGTCGGCCCCCAGGACATTTTGGGCCGCCCGTCCGTGATCCTGCTGAACCGCTACATCCGGCCAAGGTACAACACGATGACTGCGGTGAGCCGCCGCGGCGTGCTGCGCCGGGATGCCCACCGCTGCGCGTACTGCGGCAAGGCTGCCCACACCATCGACCACATCCAGCCCAAATCGCGGGGCGGAGCCGACTCCTGGGAGAACCTGGTGGCGGCGTGCCTGCGGTGCAACAACGCCAAGAGCGACCATACGCCGGCGGAGATGGGCTGGAAGATCGGTTTTGTTCCGGGCCCGCCAAAAGGTGCCACCTGGCAGATCAAGGAACTCGAGAAGCCGACGCCGGCCTGGGATCCGTTCCTGCTGCCTGAATCGGCTGCCTGATCGGCCTCCTAGCTGATTGATCAGCCGGTGAAGACGCTGCCGGCGCACATTACGGCTTGTTCAGTGGCCGCTGGCGCCGCGCTAGGCTGAACCGATGGAGTTCGATGCTATCATTCTCGCCGGGGGGCGGTCCTCACGCCTCGGCGGCGTGCCCAAATCCGGGCTGATCTACGACGGCGCCACCCTCCTGGAGCGGTCACTGCGGGCCGCGGGCGCGGCGGGGCGCACCGTCGTCGTCGGCCCCGACCCCGGGGGCCTGCCCGGCGGCGTCCTGACCTGCCGGGAAGAGCCGCCCTTCGCGGGTCCGGCCGCAGCCATCGCGGCGGGGCTGGCCGCCCTGGCCGCCGATCACGCGAGCCGGCACGCAGCAGCCGCGCCCTATACCCTCGTCCTGGCGTGTGACATGCCCCGGTCGGCCGGCGCGGTCCGTGCCCTGGCCGAGGCGCTGGCCGCGTCTGCTGCAGGCACACCGGAAAGGGGTGGGGCCGACGGCGTCATGGCCGTCTCGGCCGACAGTCGGAAACAGCCGCTCGTGGGCTTTTATGGCACGGCCGTGCTACAACGTTCTGTCGCGGACGCCGCGTCCCGGGACCGGCTGGAAAACGCGTCGGTGTTCGCCCTTCTTGCTAGGCTGGACGTGCGGGAAGTTCGCGTTCCCCCGGGTTCCACGGATGACGTCGACACCTGGGATGACGCGTCCGCACTGGGGGTATCCGGCAGGATTCCCGACGGCGGTCCGGGCTCCGGCCCGGCTCTGCACAGCTGAACTCGACCATGGAGGCAAACGGTGAAAAGCCAGGACGAAACACTGGAAGACTGGTGCCGTGCCCTGCTCCAGGCCCTGGAGCTGGACGACGTTGAGATTGACGTGAATGAGGTCCTCGCCCTGGCCGGCGTGGCCGCCCATTCCGTGGTGCGCCCGGCGGCACCGCTGACCACATTCATTGCCGGCTTTGCGGCCGGCCTGGCCTCCGGCTCCGGGCAGGCCACGGACTCCGTGTCCATGGAGTCCGCGATGGCCGTGGCCCGCCGGCTCGCCAAGGACTACGCAGCCGCCGAAACTTCCGGGGCATGACGGCTGCGGCCCCGGACGGCAATGGCCCCGCCACCGCCGCAGGTGAAGATGGCGTCAACGATAGCGGCGGAAATGGCGTCAGAGATGGCGGTGGAGAGGCTCTCGTAAACGGCCCTGGAGGCCCTCACATCGCGCACCAGGACACAGCGGACCAGGACTCAGGGGACGAGGACACTGCCGCGGAGCCGCACAGGCACCTGGCCCACACGTGGCAGGAGGCCCGGCAACTCGCGTTCGAGTGCGCCGTTCCCATCCCGGCCGCCCCTGTTCCGCTGCGGCAGACGCTTGGCCGGACGCTCGCGGCGGACGTCGTTGCCCGGCAGGACATGCCCCATTACGCTTCCTCTGCCATGGACGGTTGGGCCGTCAACGGCAGCGGGCCCTGGATCCTGGCCGAACCCGGTCAGCGCCTGGCACCACATCAGGCCAGCCCGATCGCCACCGGCGGCCTCATCCCGCCCGGGGCCAAGGCAGTGTTGCGCAGCGAAAGCGGCATCATCGACGCCGACGACGACGGCCTGCCCGTCCTGAAGCTGGGCGGCACCGCGAAGCCGGGAGACCCGCGCAACGGCGACCACATCAGGAAGGCCGGGGAGGAAGCCGCCGCCGGGGACGTCCTGATCAAGGGCGGCACGGTCCTGAACCCCGCCCATCTGGCGCTCGCCGCGCTGGCCGGAAGTGACGCCCTTCCCGTGCTCGGCAAGGCCGTGGTCCGCCTCGTTTTCACTGGCTCCGAGGTCGTGACGAGCGGGATACCGGCACCCGGGCAGGTCCGCGACACCTTCGGACCCCAACTGGCCGCCGTGGTGGGAATGCTCGGCGGGATCTGTACCGAAGAAGTGAAAGTCGGCGATACCTACGCCGAGTGGCTCGCCGCCCTCGAGGACACCGATCCTGCCGGTGAAAACCTGCCTGCCGACGTCGTGATCACCACCGGCGGCACGGGGCGCTCCGGGACAGACCACCTCAGGCGCTCGGTCGCCGAGCTCGGCGGCCGCCTGCTGATCGACGGAATCGCCATGCGCCCGGGCCACCCCGCCGTGCTGGCCGAGCTGCCGGACGGCCGTTACATCCTTGGCCTGCCAGGAAACCCGCTCGCGGCCATGATGGCGCTGTCCACGATCGGTGCCCCACTCCTGGCGGCACTCGGGCACGGCGTGATCCCCCCGCTCAGCGAGGTGCCCTGCGGCTCGACGATTGACGCCGACCCGGGCCGGACCCGGCTCATGCCCTTCCGGCTGCTCTACGGCATGGCATCGCCGGCGCAGCACACCGGCCCCGGAATGATGCGGGGGCTGGCCGCCGCCGACGGTGTGCTGGTGGTCCCGCCCCATGGCGTGCAGCTGGGGGAACTCGTCCCCGCCTTCGCCCTCCCGTGGAGTGCGCCGTTGCCTGACGCTTCGGCGGCGGCCGCCGAACAGAAGCCGGCGGCGAAGCGGACCGCCAGGAAAACCGCGGCCAGCGACGGTCCGGTGGACTGGAGTGCCCTTTTGGGCTGAGCCCTGGCCTGCTGCGACGGCACCGGGACAAGGCACGCCGCCAGGATCAGGCACTTACAATGATGGAACCAACCAAAGATTCAAACAGCCGCTAGCTTCAAACAGCGGCACACAATGTTGCTTAGGAGCACCGGATGGGCCGTGTGACACAGCGCCGCAAGGTGCACAAGATCGTCCTGGACGGGTCCCCGCAGGCCCTCGAATTTCCGGTCCGGCACCGGGAGGACGTCCTTGCCGTCGAGGAACCGCTGGAAATCCGGCTCGGCAACATGTCATTCTCCGTCACCATGCGAACGCCGGGCAATGACTTCGACCTCGTCGCAGGCTTCCTCGTCTCGGAGGGGATCATCTGGGCACCCGAACAGCTGGTCTCGCTCAGGTTCTGCGCCGGCGAAGACGCCGACGGCATGCAGACCTTCAACGTGGTGGAGGCGCAGCTCAGGCCCGACGTCGTCCGGCCCGAGACCGGACGCAACGTCTTCACCTCCAGTTCCTGTGGCATCTGCGGCACTGACTCGATCGATGCCGTTCGGAAGTCCTCGCACTACAGCCCGGCACACGATCCGCTGAGCGTCCCCGTCGAAACGCTCGCGGCCCTCCCGGACGCCCTCCGGTCCGCCCAGGAGGTCTTCGAAGTCACCGGCGGCGTGCACGCCGCCGGGCTCTTCAGGATCTCCGACGACGGCTCGGCCGAGTTGCTGTGCCTGCGCGAAGACGTGGGCCGGCACAACGCGGTGGACAAGGTGGTGGGCTGGGCGCTCCGCGAGGGCCTGCTCCCGCTCCGGGGCACCGTGTTGCAGGTGTCCGGCCGGGCATCGTTCGAGCTCGTCCAAAAGGCGGCCCTCGCCGGCATCCCGGTCCTCGCCGCTGTCAGTGCCCCCTCCAGCCTGGCCGTCGAGCTCGCCGAGGCCAGCGGGATGACACTGGCCGGGTTCAGCCGCGGGACCAGCCTGAACGTGTACGCGGGCCAACAACGCGTCGCGGTTCCGGCGCCTGCCGCCGGCTAGGGGCAACAGTTGGCCAATGGGTTCTCCGCGGCGTAAGTTTTATCCATCGATTGGAGTCGATCGGACCCCCCAGCGCTGAAGAGGATCACATTGCACGACGACCGCCGTCTTACGGAAGTCCGGCTGGACCGCTTTCTGCGTGACCGGATCGGCCCGGCCGTCTACCCGCGCAACGTGCCGCTGACGCTGAGCAGCTGGGACGCGCCGGACGAACCCGTGCCGGTGCTCGAGGCCCTGCGGCAGGAGTTCACGCCCCAGGAACACGGCGTGGCCTGGGGCCGGCCCTGGAGCACCAAGTGGCTCCGGCTCCGGGGTGAGGTGCCGGACGCCTGGGGAACCGCGGCCGGAACCTCCGTGGAAGTCCTCGTGGACCTCGGCTTCAGCGGCGACCTCCCGGGTTTCCAGTGCGAAGGCATTGCCTGGCGGTCCGACGGGACCATCATCAAGGCGATCTCGCCACGGAACCAGTACATCCCGCTCAAGCTCCTGGGCAGTGGCATGGCCGTTGACTTCTACGTCGAAGCCGCGGCCAACCCCGACTTGTCCCAGAACTGGACTTTCGCCGCCACCCCCTACGGCGACAAGGCGACGTCGGGCAGCGAGCCGAAGTACCGCCTCGGCAGGATCGCCATCGCCGAACGCAACCAGACTGTCTGGGAACTGCAGCAGGACATCCTCACGCTCAGCGGGCTCATGCACGAACTGCCCATGGACCTGCCCCGCCGCCACGACATCCTGCGGTCGCTCGAACGCATGCTGGACATCATGGACCCCGACGACGTTGCCGGGACCGCGGAGGCCGGACGGGCCGCCTTGGCCGATGCCCTGTCCCGGCCCGCCTATGCCTCGGCGCACCAGCTCGTGGCCACGGGCCACGCCCACATCGATTCGGCCTGGTTGTGGCCGGTCCGGGAGACCATCCGCAAGTGCGCCCGGACGTTCTCCAACGTCGTCGCCCTGATGGACGAGAATCCCGATTTCATCTTTTCGTGCTCCTCCGCCCAGCAGCTCGCGTGGATGAAGGAGTACTATCCGGAGCTCTTCGGGCGCATCCGGGACAAGGTCCGCGCCGGCAGGTTCGTTCCCGTCGGCGGGATGTGGGTCGAATCCGACTCCAACATGCCCGGCGGCGAGGCCATGGCACGGCAGTTCCTCGAAGGTAAAAGTTTCTTCCTGGCCGAATTCGGGATCGATTGCCAGGAGGCGTGGCTGCCGGATACGTTCGGGTATTCCGCCGCCCTGCCGCAGATCATCAAGGCCGCAGGCAGCCGCTGGTTCCTGACCCAGAAGATCTCCTGGAACCAGGTCAACAGGATGCCTCACCACACCTTCAACTGGGAGGGAATCGACGGCACCCGGGTCTTCACCCATTTCCCACCTGTGGACAGCTACAACTCCGACCTCAGTGCCCGGGACCTGGCGCACGCAGAACGGAACTACCGGGACCACGGACGCGGAGGCACGTCGCTGGTTCCGTTCGGGTACGGCGACGGCGGCGGGGGCCCAACCCGCGAGATGCTGGCCGCAGCGCAGCGCACGGCGGATCTGGAAGGATCTCCGAAGGTGCGGATCGGCTCGGCGGCCAGCTTCTTCAGCCAGGCCCGGGCCGAGTATGAGCCCCTGCCGGTATGGGTGGGGGAGATGTACCTGGAACTGCACCGCGGCACCTACACCAGCCAGGCCAGGACCAAGCTGGGGAACAGGCGCAGCGAGCACCTCCTCCGGGAGGCCGAGCTCTGGAGTGCCACGGCGGCTGTGCGGACCGGGCACCGCTATCCGGCTGCGGAGCTCAAGCGCCTCTGGCGGCTGGTTCTGCTGCAGCAGTTTCACGACATCCTGCCGGGCAGTTCCATCGCCTGGGTCCACCAGGACGCCGAACGGAACTATGCCGCCGTCGAACGGGGACTGGAAGCGGTCATCACGAACGCCGCGGCGGCGGCCCTCGGCACCGGCAGCCGGGAATTCCTGCTCAACGCTGCCCCGCACGAGCGCCTGGGCGTGCCTGCCCTGGCGGCTGCCGAACCGGTCCGGCCCGGGCAGCCGGTAGAGATCACTGAGGACGGCGGCGGCTACATCCTGGACAATGGCATCATCCGTGCCGTGGTGGATGCCCGCGGACTGCTGGTCTCCCTCGCGGACCGGGCCTCCGGACGAGAGGCGATTGCTCCCGGCGAGGTGGGAAACCTCCTGGAGCTGCACCGGGACACGCCCAATGAATGGGACGCGTGGGACATCGACGCCTTCTACCGCAGGAACGTCGTCCGTCTGGACCAGGCGCTTTCGGTGGCACCAGAGCGCGACCACCGGGGCGAAAGCCCGGACGCCGTCGTGGTGGTGGAGCGGATGGCCGGGTCCTCCGCGGTGACCCAACGGATTACGCTCGCGCCGGGTGCAGACTCGCTCGCGATCACCACGGCCGTGGACTGGCAGGAGAGCGAAAAGCTGCTCAAGCTGGGCTTTGCATTGGATGTCAGGGCCGACCGGTCGGCGGCGGAGACGCAGTTCGGGCACGTCTTCCGCCCGACCCATGTCAACACGTCCTGGGAGGCCGCGAAATTCGAAATCTGCGCCCACCGCTGGATCCACGTCGCCGAGCCGGGCTATGGGGTGGCGATCTCCAACGCTTCCAGCTACGGCCACGACGTCACCCGCAACGTCCGGGAGGACGACGGCGGCACCACCACCACAGTGCGGCTCTCGCTCCTGCGGGCACCGAAGTTTCCGGATCCCGGCGCGGACCAGGGCAGGCACGAGCTGCACGTCACGGTCCGTCCGGGCGCCACGATCGCCGACGCCGTCGAAGAGGGCTACCGCACCAACCTGGCACCGCGGGTGGTGCATGGGGCCCACGGGGTGGAGCCGCTGGTCACGGTGTTCAACCAGGCCCTTGTCATTGAAGCGGTCAAACTCGCTGAAGACGGTTCGGGGGATGTGATTGTCCGGCTCTACGAAGCACTGGGGGAGCGGTCCACCGGCGCGGTGAAGGCCAATTTCCCGGTCCGCGGGCTGCATGCCGTGGATCTGCTGGAACGGCCCGTCGATGCTCCGGGAGTGACGGCGGGCGGCAATTCCGCCGAGCTGACGTTGCGGCCCTTCCAGCTGGTCACGCTGAGGTTTGTGCGCTGACAGCCAGGGCCGCCTGCCGCCGCCTTTCCTGCAGGGGAATCCGGCCGGCAGTGTCGGGGAATCCGAATGTTGTCGGGAACAACCGGAAAACCCCTTAAACAGGCTGAGTGGGAGCGGTCCTACCGGACCGCTACCACTCATCCCCCCAATGGCGCTTGGACGGCTGCCTCTGCTTCGCACGGCTGACTTCCGTACACGAAGCGATTGCCGCATTCACACATTCATGATTCTCTCACGGTCTAATGATTTTGTGAATGCCTACTTTTGGTTCTTGCGAAATGTTGCGCGAGCGTTATGGGATTCTTTGGCGGCGAGCCCGGAAGCCCAGAACAGTCCCAGGCCCAGGACGTAGCCCAGGACGGCCAGATAATTGACGGTCTGCTGCGCGAGGAGCCAGTCTTTCGTGGCGAAGGAGGCGGGGATGGTGAACGCGGTTGCCAGGGCACCGAGGCAGGTCAGGAGGGCCGCCGCACGCACGAGACGCGGCAATCGGCTCCTGGCGGTGGCGAGCAATGCCGGCAGCAGGGCGAGGGAGACAAAAGCAGGGTAGGTGCGGCCGGCGGCGGCGTAGAACGGCGCCAGGACTGCATTCGGGCCCCCCTTGTCGGCGATGCCCAGCAGGCCCGACGAGGACCCGCGGGTGTCCATGAGGAAGAAGGTCAACGCCACGGCGACGGCGCTGAGAGCCAGGGCCCAGCGCCCGGCCGGCCCCGCGATGAGGCGGTAGCCGGGCTCGTCTGCCAGGCCCCGCGCCACGCGCAGACCGACCAGCAGGACCGCGGCGAATACGAGGAAGCGCAAGATCAGGTGGGCGAGGTTCCATCCCCCCAGCGCCCCATCGATCGCCTCATAGGGGCCGGGCACCGAGAGCAGGCTGCACAGGGTCGCGAGCACCAGGATCCAGAAGACGGTCCTGTTCCGTCCCTGGATCGCATCCGGAACGCGGAGGAGGAGCACCACGGTGGAGATGATCAGCGTGCCCCACTGGAGGGTTGCAATCATTCCCGGTTCTCCCACATCGCTTGCCTGCTCAGCCCCAAAGTGGTCAGATCATGCCAGCATGCTTCTTCGGTGCATGCTTCGCAAGCGTCTTAGCCAGCCAGATCATGCACAGTCCCAGGACCAGGCACAGGACCGCCGAGTAGTTGATGACGAACCGCATGAACCCGAGGGGCGGAGGGACGACCGGGGAGAGCAGGCTGAGACAGATGGCCACGGTGCCCACGGCCAGCAGCCCGGCGCTGGACCGGACAAGGGCCGGAAGTCCGCTGCGCAGGGTCCGCAGCATCGCCGGAAACAGTGCCGCGGTGATGAACGCGGGGTACAGGCGCCCGGCGGCCCCGTAATACTCCACCAAGGCGGCATTGCGATCATCCTTGGCGAAAACGGCGACCAAACCCGCCGAGGAGCCGGCGGTATCCATCATGAGGAAGACCACCACCACCACAGCCGAGGCGGCAGCGGCTACTGCGATGCCGATGGGGCCGGTGATGAGCCGCAGGGCATCGTCCGCGCTGAAGCCCCGGGCCATCCGGAGACCAAGGAAGAAGATGACGGCGAAAATGACGAAGCGCAGCAGCAGGTTGGCGATGTTCATGCCTCCCAGGACTTGGTCCACGGCCAGATACGGGGCATCGATGCTGAGCAGGATTGCCAGGGTCATCAGCGCAAGGATCCAGAACAGGGACCGGTTTTCACCCCGCAGGACACTGGGCACGCGGACGAGCGTGGCGACGCAGCAAATCGCCAGTGTGGTCCACTGCAGGATCGCGATCATCCGAGGTTCTCCCAAATCTTTTGTGTTTGTGCCTGCTCCTGCTCATGGCGCCGCAGCGATTTTCCGAGCGCCTGAAGACGTTCCCCGGCCAAGGCGCTAAGGTCGCCGTCGGAAAGAGCATCCAACGCGGCTTGCTTCGCCCCGGCCGTCCAGCCGGCCTCAGCCTCGGTTATCAGGCCCGTTGCGACGAGCCCGCCCGTGAAGCCTACGCCCGCCGCGCGGGCCGTCGCGACCGCAAGCTCGGGGGACAGCCGGTTTGCCGTGAGCTGCGCGGAGTAATTTTGCGGTGCCACCCCGGTGGCGGCCGAAACCCGGTGGCGCAATTCACCGTCGTCAATCGCATCCACCCAGTTCCGGACCGACGTGGCGTGCGGTGCGGGGCTCAGGGCCGGGGTCATTGAGCTGCCCTGGTCACCGTAGCCGCCGTAGGCCGGGGAAGAACGCGAAATGACGGCGCGCAACAGGTCCATGGTGGCGACCTGGCTGACGAGTTCGGCCGGGGTCGGCGGCTGCGGCGGGGCGGCCAGCTCCGCATAGTGCTCGAAGGAAGCGAGTTCCGCCAGCGGACTCAAATCCAGGGCCCGGCTGATGCTGACCAGGGTGGTTTCTGCCACCTTCCCGCGGACCAACTGCTGGGCGAAGGTGGTGCGCTTGATCCCGGAGATCCGGCAGAGATCGGCTGTGCTCGCGGACGGGGCAACGCGGTGAAGCCAGAGTTGGAACGCCTTTGCGGGTAGTGGCATCTAGGGCTTCCTGCGGAGTCGACGGGCAGTATGGCTACTGGCATGCGGTGGGGCAGCGGCGATTGAGGCGGGGGGTGGTGGCGGTGTGGCGGTGCGGGCTGGGATTTTGCGTGAGGTCCTAATTCAACTATGCTAAATGGTCGAACCCGCTGGTCCGTACACCCCCCAAGTCCGGACCGGCGGGTTCTTCTATGCCCGGCTGGTTTTCGGCCCGTTTCTCCCAGTCAGCACGGCCCGTTTTTGCCAGACTGGACGGCCCGTTTTGGGCCGCAGTGAGAGGATGAAGTAATGACTGCAACCCTTGTTGCCAAGGATCTTTCCGGTGGACACGATCACCGCACACTCTTCTCGAAGCTGTCCCTGACCGTAGCCCCCGGCGACGTCGTCGGCGTCGTCGGCGCCAATGGTGCCGGCAAATCAACCCTGTTGCGGCTGCTGGCCGGCGTCGACGGTCCGCAGGAAGGCACCGTGAGCCTGGCCCCCGCCGACGCCTTTGTCGGCTGGCTGCCGCAGGAACACGAACGCATTGCCGGCGAAACGGTCGCGGGCTACATCGCCCGGCGCACCGGCTGTGCCCAGGCGACCCTGGAGATGGAATCCACCGCCGAGGCGCTGGGCTCCGGCGCTCCGGGCTCCGACGACGCCTACTCCCTGGCCTTCGACCGCTGGATGGCCTCCGGCGCCGCTGACCTGGAGGACCGCTTCCCGTCCGTCCTGGCGGACCTTGGCCTCGATGTGGGCCCCGACGCCGGAATGACTGGCCTGTCCGGTGGCCAGGCGGCCCGTGTGGCGCTCGCCGCCCTGCTGCTGAGCCGGTTCGACATCGTGCTCCTGGACGAACCCACCAACGACCTGGACCTCAACGGCCTGGCCAAGCTCGAGGCCTTCGTGCAGGGCCTGCGCGGCGGCGCCGTCCTGGTCTCGCATGACCGCGAGTTCCTGGCACGCTGCGTGACCACGATCGTGGAACTGGATCTGGCCCAAAACTCGGTGGCGGTATACGACGGCGGCTACGAGGCCTACCTGGAGGAACGCGCCGTTGCCCGCCGGCACGCCCGGGAACGTTTCGAGGAGTACGCGAACACCAAGGCGGACCTCGTCTCCCGGGCCCGCACCCAGCGCGAATGGAGCTCCCAGGGCGTCCGCAACGCGATGAAGAAGAACCCGGACAACGACAAGATCCGCCGGGCGGCCAGTACCGAGTCCTCCGAGAAGCAGGGCCAGAAGGTCCGGCAGATGGAGTCCCGCATCGCCCGGCTCGAAGAAGTGGAAGAGCCGCGCAAGGAATGGCAGCTGCAGTTCAGCATCGGGGCGGCGCCCCGCTCCAGCGCCGTCGTGGCCACCCTGCGCGACGCCGTCGCGGTGCAGGGCGACTTCACCCTGGGCCCGGTGAACCTGCAGCTGAATGCGGGGGAACGGATCGGGATCACGGGTCCCAACGGCGCCGGCAAATCCACCCTGCTCCGGCTCCTGCTCGGCGTCCAGCTGCCCGACTCCGGTGACGCCTCCATGGGCGCGTCCGTGGCCGTCGGCGAGATCGACCAGGCGCGCGGCCTCTTGGCCGGCGAGCTGTTGCTCGCAGACGCCGTTGAGGCCGTCCTGACGGAGCAGACCCCGGCCGAGGTGCGCACCCTGTTGGCCAAATTCGGCCTCAAAGCCGATCACACCAACCGGGCCGTGGACTCCCTCTCCCCGGGGGAACGGACCCGGGCAGCCCTGGCGCTGCTGCAGGCCCGCGGCGTGAACCTGCTCGTGCTGGACGAACCCACCAACCACCTTGACCTGACC